>NZ_JBHUUX010000017.1:0-90717 GCF_042670845.1 Promicromonospora sp. NPDC057138
GTGTCCGAGTCTCCCTGGTTGCACCAGGAGGACTCGGACACGCGCTCTACTTCGGCGAGTTTGCGTCGTAGGGTCAGGGGGTGCAGAGCCGCCGACCCGAGACCCTGACGACCCATCTGATCCGGGCAGGGTTCGCCGACCTCACCCGGTCCTCCTCGCTGTGGCGGGATCCCGACCTGGTCTCGGTCCTGGACACCCGGACCAGGCATGGCGCCGACCGCGCCGTCGGCCCGGACGCCGGCCCCGATCGCGACGTGGTAGTCCTCGAGCCGGCCGACGCCGCACTGCTGCGCTCGCTCGCCGCCGTCGCCGATCCGGACCTCGCGCTGCTGCAGCTCGTCCGCCTCGCGGCGGCCGCCCCGGACCGGCTGCGCCCGGTCCTCGCGATTCCCGAGGGGACGCCGGCCGAGCCGCGCGGTGACGCGGATGCCGCGGCGCCCGACGACGCGGAGCCGCCCAGCACGACCGCGCGCGACCGCCTGCTGCGCGTGCTGGGCGCGTCCTCGGCGCTCGGCGACGAGCTGGTCCGGCACCCCTCGCTGCTCGACCTGATCGGCGACTGCGCCTCGGGC
The DNA here is from genome assembly GCF_042670845.1 of Promicromonospora sp. NPDC057138. Classification (NCBI taxonomy): domain Bacteria; kingdom Bacillati; phylum Actinomycetota; class Actinomycetes; order Micrococcales; family Promicromonosporaceae; genus Promicromonospora; species Promicromonospora sp. NPDC057138. The sequence goes on from NZ_JBHUUX010000017.1 coordinate 573, forward strand.
ACCGGCGTGCCGGCCGGCGCGGTCCGTGCCGAGCTGCTGCGGGCCGTCGACGCGGACCCCGAGGCCGAGGAGCCCGTCGCGGGCGTGCACGGCCCGGCCGGGTCGACGGCGTCGTCCGGGGACCAGTCGCCGTCGTACACGGACCGCCTGCGGCGCGCCTACCGGGCACGCCTGCTGCGGATCGCCGCGACCGACGTGACGGCACCCGACCCGACGGCCGTGCTGCCCGGCGTCGCCGCCGCGCTCGCGGATCTCGCGGCCGCCGCGCTGGAGGGCGCGCTGGCCATCGCCCGCTCGGAGGAGGCCGACCACGCGGCCGGCGTCCGCCTGGCCGTGCTGGGCATGGGCAAGACCGGCGGCCGCGAGCTCAACTACATCTCCGACGTGGACGTCATCTACGTCGCCGAGCCCGGCCTCCTGCCCGACGGCGCGCCGGCGTGCGACGAGGACCACGCCCTGCGGGTCGCCACCCGGCTCGCGGGACGGCTCGCGCAGGTGTGCTCCGGGGCCTCGGCGGAGCCGGCGCTGTGGCAGGTCGACGCTGCGCTGCGGCCGGAGGGCAAGCAGGGGCCGCTCGTGCGGACGCTGGCCAGCCACGTCGCCTACTACGAGCGGTGGGCCGTGACGTGGGAGTTCCAGGCGCTGCTCAAGGCGCGTCCCGTCGCGGGCGACGTGGCGCTGGGGGAGGAGTACGTGGCCGCCGTCGGGCCGCTGGTGTGGCAGGCCGTGGAGCGGCCCAACTTCGTCGAGGACGCCCGCGCGATGCGCAAGCGCGTCGAGGACAACGTGCCCGTGGCCGAGGCGGACCGGCAGATTAAGCTCGGCAAGGGCGGCCTGCGCGACGTCGAGTTCACCGTGCAGCTCCTGCAGCTCGTGCACGGGCGCGCGGACGAGGACATCCGGTCGCGGACCACGCTCGACGCCCTGGCCGCGCTGTCCCGTGGCGGCTACGTGGGACGCGACCACGCCCAGCGGATGGGGGAGTGCTACCGGTTCCTGCGGGCCCTGGAGCACCGGATCCAGCTCTTCCGGCTGCGCCGGACCCACCTCATGCCGACCGCCGAGGCCGACCTGCGGCGGCTCGGCCGCGGGCTGGCCTACGGCAGCGCCGACGACCTCGTCAAGACCTGGCGGGCGGTGCGGCGCGAGGTGCGCGACCTGCACGAGGCCGTGTTCTACCGGCCGCTCCTGCCGGCCACGGCGCTGCTGTCCAGGGGCGAGGCGTCGCTCGCGCCCCGGGCCGCCATGGCCCGGTTCGCGGCGATGGGCTACCGTGACCCGGCCGGCGCGATGCGCCACGTCCAGGCCCTGACGGACGGCGTCTCGCGGCGGGCGGCGATCCAGCGCCAGCTGCTGCCGGTCCTGCTCGGCTGGTTCGCCGAGGGCGCCGACCCGGACGAGGGGCTGCTCGCGTTCCGGAAGCTGTCGGACACCCTGGGCGGGACCCACTGGTACCTGCGGCTGCTGCGCGACTCGGCCGAGGCGGCGTCGCGGCTGGCGCAGGTGCTGTCCTCGTCGCGGTACCTCGCGGACGCGATCGGGCGCTCCCCGGAGTCGGTGCGCTGGCTCGCCGAGTCGGAGTCGCTGGCGCCGCGCGGGGTGCGCCGACTGGCGTCGGAGGCGGACGCCCTGCTCGGGCGGGCCCAGGATGTGGACGGCGCCACCGTCGCGCTGCGCGCTCTGCGGCGCCGCGAGCTGGCCCGCACCGGCGTCGCCGAGGTGCTGGGGGCGCTCGGGCCGGTCAGTGCGGCCAAGGCCATCTCGGACGCCGCCGACGTCGTCCTGGCCGGCGGGCTGCGCATCGCGGAGCACGAGGCGCGCGCCGAGCGGAAGGTTGCGCGCGGGGACGAGCCCGCGCGCCTGCTCATCGTCGCGATGGGCCGCCTCGGCGGCCAGGAGATGGGGTACGGCTCGGACGCCGACATCATGTTCGTGTACGAGGCGGTCGGCGGCGCGCCGGACAAGGAGGCCAACGACTACGCCCTGACCGTGGCGAAGACCATGCGGCGCATCCTCACCGCCGTCGGGCCGGAGCCGAGCCTGCCCGTGGACGCCGACCTGCGGCCCGAGGGCCGCAACGGGCCCCTGGTGCGGTCCTTCGAGTCGTACGTGAAGTACTACGGCCGCTGGTCCTCGCCCTGGGAGGCGCAGGCGCTCCTGCGGGCGCGGGCCCTGTCGGGCACGCTGAGCGTGGTCGCGGCGGGCGGCCCGGAGGAGGGCGCGGTGGCGGGCTCGCTGCCGGACGGCGGGGTGACGGGCGCCGGGGGTGGTGCGACGGCGTCGGATGGTGCGACGGCGGGCGAAGTGCCCGGCGTCGGCCCCGAGCTCGACCTGGGACCGGGTGCGGAGGGCGGCGTATCGCTGGGCGCGTGGTTCACGGCGCTCATCGACCCGCTGCGCTACCCGGAGGGCGGGCCGGACGCCGCGGTCCTGCGCGAGGTCCGGCGGATCAAGGCGCGCGTCGAGTCGGAGCGGCTGCCGCGCGGCGCTGACCCGGCGCGGCACCTGAAGCTGGGGCGCGGCGGGGTGTCCGACGTCGAGTGGACGGTCCAGCTGCTGCAGCTCCAGCACGCGTTCGAGGTGCCGGGCCTGCGGACCACCGGCACGGTCGCCGCCCTGAAGGCCGCCAAGGAGGCGGACCTCCTGACCGACGACGACGCCGAGGTGCTGCTGGAGGCCTGGCGGCTCGCGTCGCGGCTGCGGTCGGCGATCGTGCTGTGGTCCGGGCGGACGACGGGCGCCGGCGTCGACATGCTGCCGCACGACAGCCACGCCCTGACCGGGCTGGCCCGCCTGCTGGGGGACGTGGGCACCGGGCCGGAGCTCGAGGAGCTGTACCTGCGGGTCGCCCGGCGGGCGCGGGCCGTGATGGAGCGGGTGTTCTACGGCGCGGAGTGAGCGAGGCGGTTCGCGATCAGGAGGGCGTCGAGCTCTGCCGCAGTGGTGGTCTTTCCCCCGCCGAAATGTCCGTTGAGCCAGAGGCTCATGGCGGTAGGGTAGCGGCGTCGTCGCTGGTAGGGCCCGGGTCGGGAGGGGAGAGTCAGTGCGTCTTCTTGCCGAGGGCCGAGCGATCGGCGACACGTACGAGGTCGAGCGCTACCTCGGCGAGGGCGCCTACTCCGAGGTGTACCGGGTCCGGCACCGGTTCCTGGGACGCCAGGCCATGAAGGTCTTCAAGCGGGTCGGGACCCTGGCCGAGACGCGACGGATGCTCGGCGAGGCCGTGCTGTTGTCGAAGCTCGGCCACCGGAACATCGTGCGGGTCTTCGACGCCGGTACCGTCGAGACGCCGGCGGGCGACCGCGGCTTCTTCACGATGGAGTATGTCGCGGCCGGGAACCTCGACGACTTCCGGCGGTCGCACGCGGACGGGTTCGTCCCGGTCGACGACGCCGTCGAGATCCTCGTGCAGCTCTGCGCCGGTCTCGCGGTGGCCCACCAGGCGGCCCCGCCGATCGTCCATCGCGACGTGACGCCGTGGAACGTCCTCGTCGGGTACGACCAGGGCCGGCTGCGGGTGCGGGTCGGCGACTTCGGGCTGGCTCGGCGCGTCGACGCCGAGACCGGCCTGGCCGGCTCCGGGGGCACCCTCGCCTTCATGGCGCCGGAGGCGCTCAGGTACGGGCAGGGCACCTCGCCGGCCGGCGACGTGTACGCCGTAGGGACGGTGGCGTATCTCCTGCTGACGGACCTCCTGCCCTACTCGGACGTGCCGCTCACGGTCTTCGGCGCCCGGCACCGGGCGCCACCGATCTCGCCCCACGACCTCAACCGCGACGTGGACCACGAGCTGGCGCAGGTCGTGCTCGGCGCCCTCGAGCCGGAGCTGCCGCGCCGCCCGGCCGACGCGGCCATGCTGGGTCGTGAGCTGGCGGCATGGCAGGCGTCCCGAAAGCCCGGACAGCCCCGATCTGGGAGTCGCTGACATGGCGAGGGCTGACATGGCGAGGGCTGGCAAGGAGAGGGCTGACAAGGAGAGGACATGGAGAGCATGACGTCCGCCGTCGCCCGCGACATCGACCGGGTGCTGCGCCCCCTGGAGGGGCACGGCCTGTACCGGAACAACGCGTTCCGGGTCACGGGCCTGCCCACCGACGTGACTCCCCGGCAGGTGCGCCGGCACCGGGAGGAGACCCAGAACCCGTACTACGTGACACCGGCGCCCGACGGCGACGTGCCGCTGCCGCCGTCGGACGATGTGGACGCGCTGCGCGGCGGCTTCGAAGTCTTGCGCGACCCGCTGGCGCGGCTCGTGCACGAGCTGTTCTGGCTCCGGCCCGGCGGCGGGGACGAGCACGACCTCGCGGTGTTCGCGCACTGCCGGGCGCTGGAGGCCACCCTGCCCGACGGGAGGGTGGCCGGCGAGGCGGCCCGGGAGGACTGGAAGGTGGGCCTGCGCCTCTGGGCGCACGCGCTCGCCGCCGAGGAGACGTGGGCGTGGGTGCGTCGGCGCGCGAGCGAGATCGACGACCCGCGGCTCTCGGTCACCGTGCTCCGCGCGCTGCGCGACCGGGTGCAGGAGCACGTGATCGGCGTGTCCGTCGGGCTGGCCGTGGGGGCCGCCGGTGCCGCTCCCGCGGACGCGGAGCACCACCTGGAGGCGCTGCGCGGGTCGGGGTTCGAGCCGAGGCAGGTGCGCGACGTCGCCCGGGCGGCCGTCGAGCCCGCCACGGACCGAGTGCGGGGCGCCTGCGAGGCCGCACGGAGCGCTGATCCGTCCGCCGGGCTCTCGGCGGCCGCCACGCTGCTCGACGAGACGACGACGGCGCTGGCGACCGTCACGGCGGTGCTCGGCTACCGCGACGACCTGACCGGCGCCGTCCGGGACGAGGTTGCCCGGACCGCCAACAACTGTGTGTTCGCGTACGTCAATGAGCGCCTGGAGTCCGGCCAGCTCAGTGCGGCGTCGGCGGAGCCGGCCCTGGACCTGCTCCGCCGGGCCCGCCCCCTGGCGTGGTCCCCGTCGGCCAGCACGCTCCTGGACACGAACGTCGCCGATCTTGAGAACCTCGCGGCGCGGGGGGTGACCGTGTCCGCTCAGGGTCGCGCCTTCGGCTGCGTGGCCACCCTCATCGTCTTCGCGGCCGGTGGCGCGGGGTCCTGGTGGTTCCTCTACCACCAGCTCGACTCCGGGCCGGTGTGGTCCAGCCTGGGCGCCATCCTCGGGGCGTTCATGGCGGTGGACGTCGTCGGGCGGGTCATCGGCTTCTTCCGGGGGCTCTGATGCGAAGGCCGCAGGCACACGAACGTGAAGGAGTGGATGGGTGAACGCCGCACCAGGGCGCCGGGACGGCGCCTCCAGCCTGGCGGCCTGGTTCCGGCAGCGTCGGTTTCCGGCCGAGTTCCGGATCCTGCCGCCCGCCGAGTTGCCGCACGCCCTGCCGGACGCTCTGCCGGATGACCTGCCGCCTGCCGAGGTGCCGGACGCCCTGCCGGATGACCTGTCGGACGTCGTCCCGGACGGACAGCCGGTGGACGACCTGCCCGACGACGTCGTCGCGGACCTGGTGACGGAGATCTGGCGGGCCCGCAACAAGGTGGGCGGCCCCGGCGCCGACCAGGACCCGCCGCGCGCGGTGCGCTGGGCCAACCGCTACCTGGGCGCCGCCGCGGACCGCCTGGCCCGCGCGGGGATCGAGGCGCACGGGCACGACGGGCTGCGGTTCGACGTAGGGATGGACCTGCGCGTCCTGGCCTACCAGGACGATCCGGGCGTCACCGAGGAGACGGTCGTGGAGACCGTCCGGCCGTCGGTGCGTCGCGCCGGGCGGGTCATCCAGGAGGGGGAAGTGATCGTGGCGGTCCCGGAGAAGGCAGCACCCGAGAAGGCGGTGCCGGAAAAGGCAGCACCCGTGAAGGCAGCACCCGAGACGAGGGGACATGACGATGCGTGACACCATCGACGTCGGGATCGACCTGGGCACCACCAACAGCGCCGTCGCCATGGCGAAGGGCGCGGGCGCCGAGGTGGTCCGGAACAACCACAACCAGGAGTTCACGCCCTCGGCCGTGTACCTGAGCCGCTCGGGGAACGTGCTCGTCGGCCAGAAGGCCAGCGACCGCGTGGTGTCCGACCCGGACAACTCGTGCGCTGAGTTCAAGCTCCGCATGGGACGGCGTGACCAGGACAAGCTGTTCGAGGCCGCGCGCCGCACCATGTCGCCGGAGGAGCTGTCGGCGGAGGTGCTCAAGTCCCTGCGCGGCGACGTGCAGCGGCGCACGGGCGAGCAGGTCGAGACGGCCGTGATCACGGTCCCGGCCGCGTTCACCGCGGACCAGACGGCCGCCACCGGCCGGGCGGCCGAGCTCGCCGGCCTGCGGTTCGCGCCGCTGCTGCAGGAGCCCACCGCCGCCGTCTGGGCCTACACGGCAGACGCCGAAGAGCTGCCGGACAAGGGGTTCTGGCTCGTCTACGACTTCGGCGGCGGCACCTTCGACGCGGCCGTCGTGAAGATCGAGGACGGCGAGTTCATCGTCGTCAACCACGCCGGAGACAACTCGCTGGGCGGCAAGCGGATCGACTGGGCGATCGTCGAGGACATCCTGCTTCCCGAGCTGCAGGAGGAGCACGGCCTGAGCGACGTCACTGCGGACGACCCGCGCTACCGGGGTGTGCTCGCGCAGCTCAAGGGGCTGGCGGAGACGGCGAAGATCGAGCTGTCGCAGCAGGAGACGGTCGAGATCGAGGCGGAGATCAAGATCGCGGCCGGCCGCGAGATCGACTTCACCTGCGTGCTGACGCGCGACGACCTCGAGGAGGTGGCGTGGCCCCTGGTGTCCAGCTCGATCCGGCTCTGCCGCCAGTCGCTGTCCGAGAGCGGGATCCGGCCCGAGGCGTTCGAACGGGTCCTGCTGGTCGGCGGTTCGTCCCAGCTCTCCCTGGTGCGCGAGATGCTGGCCGACCCGGCCGAGGGCCTCGGCATCCCGCTCGATCACAGCCTCGACCCGATGACCGTGGTGGCGCGCGGCGCGGCGGTCTACGCCGGGACGCAGCGCATCCCCCGGGAGGTCCGGGCGACGGTCCCGCTCGCGCCGGGCCGAGCGCGGCTGAACCTCGAGTACGCGGCGGCCGGGCTCGACCCCGACCCGCTGCTCGGCGGCCAGGTCCAGACGGACGGCGTCGCCGACTGGACCGGCGGCATCGTCGAGATCCGGAACACGACGGCGAACCCGCCCTGGAGCACCGGGGCCGTGCCGCTCCGCCCGGACGGGTCGTTCTCCGTGCGGCTGCGCGCCGAGGACTTCACCACCCACTCGTTCACCGTGACCCTGCGCGACCCCGCGGGCACCGAGGTCGCGACAGATCAGCCCGGCATCACCTACCAGCGCAAGAAGAGCGGCATGGGCGGGGCTCCGACCATGAGCCACTCGCTCGGCGTCGCCCTTGCGGGCAACGTCGTGGCGCCCCTGGTCCTGCGCAACACCGAGCTGCCGAGCAAGGGAGAGATCCGCGGGCTGCGGACGACGCAGGCGGTGAGCAAGGCGTCCGGGGACGGGTTGGTCCGCATCCCGATCCTGTCCGGCGAGCACGCGCGGGCCGACCGCAACACGGTGGTGGGGCAGCTCGACGTCCGGTCGGACGACATCGAGCGCGACCTTCCCGTGGGTACGGAGGTCGAGGTGGTCGTGCGCGTCGACACCAGCTTCCGGATCGAGGCCGAGGCGTTCGTCCCCTTCCTCGACGCCGAGTTCGAGATCGACGTCGACCTTGCCCGCCCCGTGCTGCCCAGCCTCGCTGACCTGGATGCGTCCCGCGCGGCGCTCGAAGGCAGATACCACGACCTGTGGAGCCAGGCCGACCAGATCAGGGCCACGGAGGCGCTGGCCCGCCTGGACCGGCTGGGCTCGGACGGCATCATGGAGGAGATCGACCGACTCCTGCAGCAGTCCGAGGCGGACCAGGACGCGATCGCGACCTGTCAGGCACGCCTGCTCGACGCCGACTCCGCGCTGGACGAGACCGACGCTCTGCTGGAGCTGCCCAGGGTCGTCCAGGAAGGACGGGAGGCGCAGACCATGGCGCACGAGATCGTCCAGGACGCGGGCGGTCGTCAGTACGCACTGGATCTGCGCAAGGCCGACGCAGAGCTCGAGGAAGCCATCGCGGACGGCAACCGAACGGTGATCGAACGGCGGACGAACGAGGTCAGGTCCATCGCGATGCGGGTGTTCCAGGACAACGGGCAGCTTCCCCTGGTCCGGTTCGCGAGCCTCGAGGGCGAGCTGGACGGCGACCCACGCCCCGAGGTGCAGCGGCACCTCGCCGACGGGCGCGCGGCGGTCGCCGTCGGCGACCTCAACCGGCTCGACGGGATCAGCACCCGGCTCGGCCGGTTCGTCGACCGGACCGGCGGGAGTGCCACGACGCCGTCGATCCTCGGGGACGGGCTCCTGGGGAACGGCGGTGAGCGGTGAGCGCCGTCATCGAGGCCGCCGTCGTCGAAGCAACACTGTCTGCCCGCGCCGGCCGGTACGACACCGCGCGGCGTCTGCTCGACACGCTCGGTGGCGAGGACAGCGACGACGTGGAGGTCCTCGACCTGCTGGCGCGCGTGCACGCTCAGCGCGGCGACCTCGCCCGGGCCGACGCGTGCTGGGCGCGCGTCGAGCACCTGGACCCCGACCACGCCGGGGCGCGGGAGGGGCGCCGTCGGATCCGCGCGACCTGGGCCGGGAAACGCCCACGGGCCGGTGTGGCCGCGGGCGCCGCCGCGGTCTGCCTCCTGCTCGTCGGCGGCGGCGCGGCGGTCGGCTGGGCCTTGGCTCCGCGCCAGGCTGCGGAGCAGGGTTCGGACCCGGCGGTGGCCGAGGCGCTCACCCGGCTGCGGCAGGAGGTGAGCGAGCTGGCCTCCGCCCAGCGGGACGGGCCGACGTCGGCCGACGGGACGACGCCGGACGACGGGACGGCCCTCCGGGAGCTGCGGGGCGCGCTGGGCGACCCACGGTGGACCACCAGGCTCGACGCGCGATCGGTGGTCGTGACGTTCCGCGAACCGGTGTTCCTGGCCGGCGGCGCCGAGACGTCGGGCAGCGGGGCCGACATGCTGGCCGGCCTCGCCGGCCGGCTCGGTGGTCTTGCCGTGGACGTGGACGTGACGGTCGTCGGCCACACCAGCGACACCGCCCCCGTGCCGGGCAGCCCGTACGCGGACAACGCAGAGGTGGGGCTGGCCCGCGCCCTCGCGGCGGCGCAGGTGCTCTCGTCGGACAGCGGGATCCCACTGAGCGCGGTGGGTGTGGCGAGCGCGGGCGACGTCGACCCGCCGTATCCCAACACGGACGAGGCGGGCCGGACGAGGAACCAGACCGTGACCGTCGTGATCGAGGTGGCGCAGTAGGACGTGGTGCCCTGGAAGATCGAAGATCACGCCGCCGGCGTCGGCGGGAGCCCGATCGCCGTCAGGAACGCGCGGGTCGCGGGGGTGGGCCCGGCCTTGCCCCATACGACGTACTCGACCCGGCTGGGCGCGTTCGACACGGTGGCGGTGGCCAGACCGCTGAGCTCGGGGGCGCGCTGGAGATAGGTCGCCGGCAGGAAGCCGATCGCGAGCCCATGCCGGATCACCTGCGCCATGAGCGGCGCGTCGGTCACCTCGAAGGCCACGTCCCGGCTGAGCCCGGAGCGCGCGAAGGCCTGGTCCGTCTGGGCCCGGCCGGCCGAGCCGTACGGGAAGTCGACGAACGGCTCGGCCGCGAGGTCCGCGAGATCCAGGTCCTTGGCGCCGGCCAGGTGGTGGTCCGGGGCGAGGACGGCGACCAGGCGCTCGCGGGCCAGCTCGTGGCTGCGCACGCCCGTCGGCCGCGCGGTGCTCGGCAGACCGAGGAACGCGACGTCGAGCTGCCCGTTGGCGACGTCGGCCGTCAGCTTGTCGCTCGCGCCGGTGCGCAGCGCGACGCGCACCTGCGGGTGACGACGGCGCAGGTCGCGCAGCGCCGCGGGCACGTCGACGGCCGCGACCGTCGGGATGACGCCGACACGGAGCCGCCCGCGCACCTCGCCGACGGTGGCCGCGGCGTCGGCAGCCGCGCGCTCGGCTGCCTCCAGGGCCTGCCGCGCCGCGGGCAGGAACGCCTCGCCCGCCGGCGTCAGGCTGACCCGCCGGCTGGTGCGCGCGAAGAGCGTGGCGCCGAGCTCGTGCTCGAGCCGCTTGATCTGGTGGCTCAGCGCGGACTGCACCACGTGGCAGCGTTCAGCGGCCCTGGTGAAGTTGGCCGCCTCGGCGACCGCCACGACGTATCGCATCTGCTGAAGCTCCATACGATCAATCGTGGATCACGATCGATCAGATGAAAAGGATGTGTTGGACTCATAGCTGCCTCGGAGCCAAGACTGGGCGGCATGGACATGAGGACGCTCTCGCCGGAGGGCCGCACGCGGGCCAGGATCGTGGCGCTCACTGCCGTCACGGCATTCGCTCCGATCGTCTGGGGCACTACCTACTTCGTCACTACCGAGATGCTTCCGGCCGGGCACCCACTCTTCGCCGGGCTCGTGCGTGCGCTACCCGCCGGGCTGGTCGCCGTCGCGATCGGGATGGTGCTGCCGGGCGGCTCCGCCCTGCCCCGTGGCTCGTGGTGGTGGAAGGGCGCGGTGCTCGGCATCCTCAACATCGGCCTCTTCTTCCCGATGCTCTTCCTTGCCGCCGAGCGGCTGCCCGGCGGCGTCGCCGCCACCTTCGGCGCCATCACGCCGGTGGTCGTCGCGCTTCTCGCGGTTCCGGTGCTCGGGGAGCGACTGTCGGTGCGGCGGCTCGTCTGGGGAGCCGGGGGCGTGGTCGGCGTCGGTCTCGTGGTGCTCGGCCCGGACGCGGGTCTCGACGTCGTCGGCGTCATCGCCGGGCTCGGTGGCGCCGGCTCGATGGCGCTCGGCATCGCCCTGACCAAGCGCTGGGGACGGCCCGAGGGAGTCGGCCCGGTCTCGTCCGCCGGCTGGCAGCTCACCGCGGGCGGTCTCTTCCTCCTCCCGGTGACCTTCCTCGTCGAGGGTGCCCCGCCCGCCGTCGACGGCCAGGCGGCCCTCGGCTACCTCTGGCTCGGGCTGGTGGGCGGCCTCGTCGCGTACGTGCTGTGGTTCCGGGGGATCGGGCGACTGCCGGTGACGTCCGTGGCGTTTCTCGGCCCGCTCGCGCCCCTGGTGGCGGCGGGGATCGGCGTCGGCCTGCTCGGCGAGACCCTGACCCTGGTCCAGGTGGCCGGACTGGTGCTCGCGCTCGCCGCGGTGCTCGCGGGTCAGCTCCCGCCCCGAGCCAGGCGGACGGCGCTCCCCGCGGCGTCGAACGAGGGCGCGGCGCTGGAGGCCGTGCGATGAGGATCGTGGTCTTCGGGGGCAGCCGGCATGGTCGGTGCCCGCCTGGTCAACGAGGCGTCGGTGTGGGGCGCGACGTCGTCGCGGTCCCCATGTGTGACCTTGGCGCGCGTCGTTAAGATGGCACCATGTCCCGTCTTGAGCGCATCACATCAGATCCGCAGATCTGCCACGGCCAGCCGGTTGTGCGCGGGCTGCGGTACCCGGTGCAGATGCTCCTGGAGCTGATGGCGTCGGGTATGAGCGTTGACGAGATCATGGATGACTATCCCGACCTGGAGCGGGACGACGTCCTTGCGGCGCTCGAGTATGGGGCGCTGGCGTCGGGTGGGCACACCGTCGTGTCCGTCAGCGCGGCGTGAAGTTCCTCGTCGACGCGCAGCTGCCCGCACGGCTGGCGCGTGCGCTGACCAAGGCTGGTCATGACGCGAAGCACACGACCGAGCTACCGGACGGCAACCACTCCTCGGATACGAATGAAACACGTTCGCTCGAGGCCGGCAGCCAACCTGGGCGACGACCATGGGACTACGCCGGAGAGTGGTGCTCCTTGAGGAAGCCGACCACCCTCGGCCAGACCAGATCGGGGTCGCTGAAGGGGGCGGCATGCCCGAGGCCGGGCAGTTCGACGTACTCCCCGCGCGGGATCGCCTGCGCGACCTCGCGTGCCCGCGGGGCGTAGGTGTCGGTGTCGAGCTCGAAGCCCATGATCAGACAGGGAATCGTGATACCTGCGAGGTCCTGAAGTCGATCCTGGTACGTCGATATGAACGTGGCTGCTCGTCGTCGCGCGTGTGGGTCGGGTGGGCCCGCCCAGGACGACTGAGCCTCCCGCAAGCTCCGCACGAACGAGTCATCAGCAAGACGGTCCGGCGGGAACGCCGTCAGGAGGCCTAGCGCAAGTCGCAGGGAGTCTGCTCCGCCGTCGGCCAGGATGTCCCAGGATTCCTGCAAGATCCTGTCGATCTCGTTCTGCCGCCCGTAGGTGGCGAGCAGCGCGGCTGCTCGCACGTGCTCGGGGGAAGCAAGCGCTACCTCCTGCGCGAGCGCCGCCCCCTGTGACCACCCCACGAGCGCGGCCGGTTCTCGCCCGCGCGCGATGTACGTCTGGACGCAGGTAACAGCGCTGCGCCAGTCCAGGCCGTTCGGGCGATGCTCGAAGGTCGTCACCCGGTAGCCCAGGGCGAGAAGCTCGTCGCGAACACCGGCCGACCATTGAACGGGATCGGCCAGCGGATTGCTCAGGAAGACCACCTCAGGGCCTGTGCCCCACGTGTGTGCCACTCCCAGCTCATCCTCCGCGCGTCGGTACATGCGCGAAGCCTTCCACGACGACGGCGTCGTGCGCGGTCCCGCTCGTGGCACAGCCGACGGAAAAAGCGTTGCCCCGATCGCGCCCGCCGGAGCATCGTGGTGCCGAACCCGAGAGATTGGAACTCCCATGACAGCTGTCACGCCCCGTGCCCTGACCCTCCGCACCACGGACGTGACTGCCTTTGTCGTACCTCAACCTCGGGATCGTCGCTCATGTCGACGCCGGTAAGACCAGCCTGACCGAACGCCTGCTGCACCACGCGGGCGTGATCGACCGCCCCGGCAGCGTGGACGGCGGCGACACCACCACCGACACCCTCGCGCTGGAGCGGGAGCGCGGCATCACCATCCGCGCCTCGGTGGCGTCGTTCCCTGCCGGGAACGTCACCGTCAACGTGCTCGACACACCGGGCCACCCGGACTTCATCGCCGAGGTGGACCGCAGCCTCGCCGTGCTCGACGGCGCGGTGCTCGTGCTGTCGGCCGTCGAGGGCGTGCAGGCCCAGACCCTCGTGCTGATGCGCGCCCTGCAACGGCTGCGGTTGCCCGTGATCGTGTTCGTGAACAAGATCGACCGGCGCGGGGCGCGGCCGGGTGCCGTGGCCGACGCCGTCGCGCGCCGCCTGAGCCCGGACGTCCTGCCCGTGCAGCGGGTGCTTGCCGCGGGCACGCCGGACGCCCGGGTCGAGCCGCTGCCCGACGACGGCCTGCGCCCCTGGCTCGCGGGGGAGTCACGGCGGGGAGCCGCTCACCCCGTGCTGTTCGGATCGGCGGTGACGGGCGCAGGCGTGCCCGAGCTGGCCGCCGCCCTGGGGATGTACCTCCCGGTGGTGGACCGCGGAGCCGGTGCCGCCGGGCCCTCCGGCGTCGTCTTTGCCATCGACCGGGAGGACGGCCGTAAGCGGACGTTCGTCAGGATGCGGTCGGGCGCGCTGCGGGTCCGCGACAAGATCGACCTCGGCCACGGCCGGGCCGAGCGGATCACCGGGCTGCGGATCGCGCACCGCGGGTCGCTCGAACCGCGCCCGACGGCGGAGTCCGGCCAGATCGCCGTCGTCCAGGGGCTGTCGACGGCGCGCGTCGGTGACGTCGTCGGGCCGGTGCTGCCCGGGGACGAGCGCGCGAGCCAGTTCCCGCCGCCGTCGTACGAGACGGTGGTCGACGTCGACCCGGCCGACCGCGGGCGGTTGTACGCCGCGCTCACCGAGCTGGCCGAGCAGGACCCGCTGATCCGCGTGCGGCGGCGGGACGAGGAGATCACCGTCTCGCTGTACGGCGAGGTCCAGCGCGAGGTGCTGGGTGCCGTCCTGCAGCGGGAGTACGGGGTCGACGCGCGGTTCGGGGAGGTCCGCACGGCGCGCCAGGAGCGGGTCGTCGGCACGGGCCACGCGCTGGAGGTGAAGAAGCAGGACGGCAACGAGTTCCTGGCGACGATCGGGCTGCGGGTGGAGCCCGCGCCGGTCGGCTCGGGCGTGACGTTCGAGCTGGAGTGCGAGCGGGGCTCGATGCCGCCCGCGTTCTTCGACGCCGTGGAGGACACCGTCCGCCGCGAGCTGGCCCGCGGGCCGCTGCGGTGGCCGGTCCCGGACGCCCGGGTGGTCATGACCCACTCGGGCTACGCGCCGCGGCAGAGCCACATGCACCAGAAGTTCAACAAGGCGATGTCCAGCACCGGCGCCGACTTCCGGGGCCTGACGCCGCGCGTGCTGGCTGCCGCGGTCCGCCGGGCCGGGACGGTGGTGTGCGAGCCGGTCCACCGGTTCGTGATCGAGCTGCCCGACGACGCCGTCGGGTCGGTGACCTCGCTGGTCGGACGGCTGGGCGGGGTGCCGTTCGAGTCGGCCGTCGCCGGCGCAGGGGCCCCGGGCGCCGGGATCGCCGTCGTGCGGGGCGAGATCCCGGCCGGCGCGGTCGCCGCGCTGCAGCGGGACCTGCCGGGCCTGACCCACGGGGAGGGCGTGTGCCAGACGGAGCACGACCGGTTCGAGCCGGTGCGGGAGGCGGCGCGGTCCTGACGATCGCCCGTTTCGGGGGAGGCCTCCAGGCCGTCGGTCAACCATTGTGTGCCTTGCGGAGGAGGCGTCGCCCGGCTTCAGGTGCGCCCGACGGAGCGTTGGAGGCGACGATGTCGCGGGCTGCGGGCCGGATCGCGGTGGACCCGGCGTCCACGCATGCGATCGAAGTTGCCAACAGGCTCCATGTGGACCTGACGCAGGGGCTCGCCGTCGCCGAGGCAGCCCGCAGGCTGGAGACGTACGGGCCGAACCGGCTGACCGCGGCGAAGAAGGAGTCAGGGCTGCAGGCGTTCCTGCGGCAGTACCGCGACTTCATGCAGCTCGTCCTACTGGTGGCGGCGGTGGTCAACCTCGTGGTCACCGGCGACGTCGGCACGTCCCTGGTGCTGGCCGGCCTGACCCTGTTCAACGCGGTTATTGGACTGAGGCAGGAGGCGAAGGCAGAGGAGAGCGTCGCCGCGCTGGCGAAGATGATGAAGACGGTCGCCCGGGTCCGGCGCGACGGTCAGGCGGTCGAGATCGACGCCGGGGAGCTGGTGCCGGGCGACATGGTGCTGGTCGAGGCGGGAAACCGGGTGCCGGCGGACGGCCGGATCATGCTGGCCGCCACCCTGGAGATCGAGGAAGCCGCACTGACCGGGGAGAGCCTCCCGGTGAGCAAGTCGACCGACCCGGTACCTGGCGACGACGTGCCGCTGGGCGACCGGACCTGCATGGCCTACATGAACACCTCGGTCACCCGCGGCCGCGGCGAGATGGTCGTCACCGCGACGGGCATGAACACCGAGATCGGGCACATCGCCGACCTGCTGGCCAACACCGAGGCGGACAAGACGCCGCTGCAGAAGCAGCTCGACGGCCTGTCCAGGATCATCGCGTCCATCGCGGCCGTAGCACTGGTCCTCGTGATGGTGTTCGGGCTGGTCCGAGGCGTGTCGTTCGACACCCTGTTCATCACCGGCGTGGCGCTCGCGGTGGCCGCGATCCCGACCGGCCTGCCCGCCGTCGTGACCGCGCTGCTCTCCATGGGCACCCGCGAGATCGCGCGCCGCAACGCGATCGTCAAGCGGCTGCCCGCGGTGGAGACGCTCGGCGCGACGTCCGCGATCTGCTCGGACAAGACCGGAACGCTGACCCTGAACAAGATGACCGCCCGGGAGATGGCGATTCCCGGCTACAACCGGTTCACCGTCACGGGCGAGGGTTACGGCATCGCCGGCGAGATCCGGCACGTCGGAGGCTCCCACATCGACCTCGACCCATACCTGCTGCCGATGATCCTGTGCGCGGACGCGGTCCTCGACGGCGAGAGCCTGATCGGCGACCCCACCGAGGGCGCACTGATCGTGCTCGGTGCCAAGGGCGGGCTCGACATCGACGGCACCCGGCGGGACTTCCCCCGCGTCGCCGAGGTGCCGTTCGACTCCGAGTACAAGTTCATGGCCACCTTCCACGAGATGACCGCGGGTGACGGACGCCCGGTGGTGCGCTGCTACGTCAAGGGCGCCCCGGACGTGCTGATCGGGCGCGGCGCCGCCTACCGGTCGCCGGACGGCGCCATCGTGCCGGTCACCGACCAGAACCGGCACCTGGCGCTCGAGGCGAACGACCGGATGGCGAACTCCGGCGAGCGAGTGATGGTCGTCGCCCGGCGCGACCTCGACCGCGCGACCTTCGACGCCGCGGTATCGGGCGGCGGCGGAAACCTGATCGGCCTGGTCACCGACCTGACGCTGCTGGCAATGGTGGGCATCGTGGACCCGCCGCGCCCGGAGGCCAAGGCGGCGATCGCGGAGTGCCACTCGGCGGGGATCCGGGTCCGGATGATCACCGGTGACCACGCCACCACGGCGGCCGCTATCGCCGGGGAGCTCGGCATCGAGGGCCGGGCGCTGACAGGGGCCGAGTTCGCGGCCATGAGCGACGACGAGCTGCTGGCCCAGCTCGACGACATCGGGGTGGTCGCGCGGGTCGCGCCCGAGGACAAGATCCGGCTGGTCCAGCTGCTCAAGCGTTCGGGCAACGTGGTCGCGATGACCGGCGACGGCGTGAACGACGCACCGGCGCTGAAGGCCGCCGACATCGGCGTCGCCATGGGTATCACCGGCACGGAGGTCTCCAAGGAGGCAGCGGTGATGATCCTGACCGACGACAACTTCGCGACCATCGTGGGCGCCGTCTCGTACGGCCGCTCCCTGTACGACAACCTCGTGAAGTACCTGCGCTTCCAGATGTCCACGCTGGTGGCGTACATCGCTATCTTCCTGCTCGCGGGCGTCCTGAACATCGCGGCCGGCACGCCCCTGAACCCCCTGCAGATCCTGTGGCTCAACATGGTCGTCGACATCCCGATCGCGATCGCGCTCGGCTTCGACCAGGCCACCAAGGGCCTGATGGGCCGGCCCCCGCGCCCGGTCAGCGCACCGGTCCTGTCCCGGACGAGCTGGATCCGGCTCTGCGTCCAGGGCGCGGTCATGACCGCCGGCTCCCTCGTGGCCTACCAGATCGGCGACGGCCGCGACGGCCCCGTCGTCGCGGCGACCATGCTGCTCACCACGCTCTCGGTCTTCCACGTGATCGCC
Source organism: Promicromonospora sp. NPDC057138 (assembly GCF_042670845.1). Lineage (NCBI taxonomy): Bacteria > Bacillati > Actinomycetota > Actinomycetes > Micrococcales > Promicromonosporaceae > Promicromonospora > Promicromonospora sp. NPDC057138. The sequence goes on from NZ_JBHUUX010000017.1 coordinate 17,789, forward strand.
GGTCTGCTGTCCCGCGACCAGCTCGGCACGATCTTCGACCGCGACGCAGTGCCCGGTCTCGCGCAGCTGCGCCGCTACGGCCTGGCGCTGCTGGCGATCGTGCTGGTCACGACCATCGACCTGCTCGAACGGATCTTCGGCACCACTGGGCTCGACGCACAGCAGTGGGGCATCTGCATCGCGCTCGCGGCGAGCCTGCTGGTCGTTGAGGAGATCATCAAGCTCTTCCTCCGCCGGCGTGCGGCCGCCGTCGGCGCGGCGCGGGCTGTGCCTGAGGCTGCGATCGCGCGTGCGGCCTGACGCGGCGTCGACGCCGGTGCCGGAGGCTGCGCGGTCTTGACCGGCCGGCTAGGCCGCCCTGGACACCTGGGGAAATCTCGCCGACAGCGGTCTGGCGCTGAACCCGTGGACGACGACGCTGACCAGAACCGCGAGCGAGATGACGGCGACGACCTCCTGGCCGGCGTCCCCGAGTCCCTCCAGGGCGAGCAGGGCGAAGATGACCGAGGCGAGCCCACGGGGGCCGAACCAGCTGATGAAGGCGACCGAGTAGCGGTCGAATCCGGCGCCGAGCAACGACACGAGGACGGGGAGCATGCGCACGAGCGTGAGACTCAGGGCGACGTAGGCGAGCACGCTCCAGCTCCACCACTCCACGATCACCGGCACGGCCAGGGCACCGAAGACCAGCCAGCTGATCATCGAAGCGAGGTACCCGGACTGCTCGACGAAGGTCACCTCCTTCTCCTGGCGGCGCCCCGCGACGTTGCCGAAGACCAGCCCGGCGACGAAGGCTGCGACGAAGCCGTTGCCGTCGATCAACAGGGCCCCGGCATAGGCGAGCAGTGCAAGGGCCAGGACAGCGACCCCGTCGAGCTTCTCGTGCAGCCATCCCAGGTGACGGGCTCGCTTGGTCGCCCAGGCCCCCAGCCCACCGATCAACGCGCCGACCGCGACACCCACGACCAGCGAGAGCACTGCACGCTCCGGGCTTTCCACCCCGGTGATTCCTTCGGCGACCGCGGTTCCGGCGATGGCCACCAGGACGATCGGTGTGGCGATGCCGTCGTTGAGTCCGCTCTCGACGTTGAGTGCGCTGCGCACCCTGCCGGGCACCCGAGGGTTGGCCATGACGCTCGCCCCCAAGGCCGCATCGGTGGGTGCGAGTGCGGCGCCGACCAGCAGGGCGGGCCACGGGTCGAGGCCGAGGACCACCATCGCGACGCCCGTCCCGAGTGCCATGGTGAGGGGGAGCCCGATCCCGAGCAGACGCCAGTACGTGCCGAGGTCGCGGCGGAACTCGCGCCAGCGGACCCCGGAAGCGTCCCCGAACAGGACCCAGACCAGCGTGACCTCGGCGATCAGCTTGACCAGCTCAGGTTCGAGACCGAGGTCGTGCGCATCGAAGACCTCGACCAGCACGAAGCCGGCCGCCACGAACACGATCGGAGCGGTCAGGCCGGTGCGTTCGAGTCGACCGGCGAGCGCGCACCAGACGAAGATCGTGGCGAGCGCCACGCACACCGGCAGGATCTCCATGCGACAGCTCTCCGTTCACCCGCCGGGGCACGGCGTCGTCGCCGCCGGTTCGTCCTGGCCGACGGTTCGTCGTCGCCGACGGTTCAGGGAGCTGTCATCGGACGTTGTCGCGTCCGTGCACGGTAAGTGCCCAGATGACGAACACGTCCAGCGTGATGACCACCAGGGACCACACCGGGTAGTAGGGGATGAAGGCGAAGTTCGCCAGGGCGCTGAGAGCGGCCAGGGTGACTCCGATGACGCGACCCCAGATCCTGCCGCCCAGGACCGCGAAGCTCGCGATCACCACGAGCAGGCCGAGCAGCAGGTGGATCCACCCCCATGTGGTGGTGTCGAGCTGCAGCACGTAGTCGGACGTCGTGACGTAGAACTCGTTCTCGAACAGGGCCACGAGCCCGGCGAGGGCCTGGAATGCTCCGGACAGCATCATCATCACGGCTGCGAAGATGATGAAGCCGGTCGCCCAGGTGCTGGGAGGTTTGCTACCTGCCAGCGGGCTCGCTATGGGTTGCTGAGTCATTTCGAATCCTTTCCTGCGGGGCAGAACTCACTCCGGCATCATCCGAGGGCATGTGTGGGTGAGAACCCGTGCAGCTCCTCGCTGCCACCCTGGACGACGAGACACGTGGACTCCGGCACCTCTCGCCAGGCTCCGTGCAGGTTCCCCAGTGGTTCGGACACGACGAGCCGTGCATCCTCGGAGAGCTCGTGCAGAACGGGGTTGTCGGGGTACTGGAGACGCAGCGTAGAGATGTCAGTGCTGTGGAACAGCGACCGGGACATGCCCTCGCTGGAATAGCGGAACGCCCACGTGGTCGTCCCGTCGGTAGTGGCCACCGTCATCTGGATCGGGTACTGGATGCCGTGCCGTCGCCCTGTCTCCTCGATGAGACCGACGGCTCGGGCGACTGCTTCCGGTGGATCTTTTTCGAGCCCGAAAGTCAGGGCCAGGAAGAAGAAGAGCTCGGAGTCCGTCGATCCCTCGATATCCGTGTAGAGGGCAGGATCGACGGCCAGGATCAGGTCGCGCTTCAGCGACTTGAAGTCCGCGATGGCCCCGTTGTGCATCCAGAGCCAGTTGTCGTGGCGGAACGGATGACAGTTGGTCTGCTGGACCGCTGTGCCGGTCGACGCGCGGATGTGAGCGAAGACTCGCCCGGCGGACGCATGGGCTGAGAGCTCTTGCAGGTTGCGGTCGTTCCATGCCGGATCGGTGCTGTGGTAGATGCCTGGTGTCTCCGGGGCGCCGTACCAGCCGACACCGAAACCGTCACCGTTGATGGTCTCCACGCCCAGCCGGGAGTGCTTGCTCTGCACGACGAGCGAGTTCTCAGGCTTGTAGAGAAGATCTTCCAGAAGTACGGGCGAACCCGAATACGCGAGCCAACGACACATGTCAACCTCACTCTCCCCTGCAGTATGCGTCGGGGACAGACGCCGGGGGTCATCCGAATTGGGTGAGGTCGAACCCGTAGTGGGCCAAATAGGATGGTCCCCACTGTCGACCTACGCCCGCCCGGCGACCCCCATCACCTGAGACTCAGGATCGGAGTGACATGGGAGCCTTCAACTCGCAGGCGCGGTTGGCCCGCGCGAGGTCGGCAAACCAGCCCCGATCCCGCGTGCCCCACACTGTGGTGGTTCTCCCGTCGTACAGCGTGGACTCGTCGCTGCTGGCGCAGTACGGGCCGCGCATCCCTGCCCTGGAACACCGACAGCTGCTGACCATGCTGATGCTTCCGCTGGTACCAGAGGCGGAGATGATCTTCGTGACGGCCAAACGCCCCACGGAGCGCGTGCTCGAGTACTACCTGTCCTTCGTGCCGGCGGACCGCCGACCCGACACGCGGGCACGGATCCGGCTTCTCGAGGTCCCTGACCCGACCCCGCGTTCGATCACCTCGAAGCTCTTGGACCGGCCGGACCTCATGGCGAGGATCCGGACGATGACGTCCGGCCGCCTGGCCTATATCGAGCCGTGGAACGTCACGCATCTGGAGATGGACGTCGCCCGCCGCCTCGAGCTGCCGCTCAACGGCACCCCGCCGCGCCTGTGGCCGCTCGGGTTCAAGAGCAACGGCCGAAGACTCATGCGCAGCGCCGGAGTGCCGCTTCCGCTCGGACAGGAAGACGTCCGCTCCGTCACCGACGTCCTGGCGGCCGCGGAGGCCATCAGGCGGCAGCATGCCGGCGCGGCCGGGGTGGTCATCAAGCTGGACAACAGCGGCGCGGGCCACGGCAATCGCGTGGTCCGGTTCACAGGCTCGCCCACCGCTGCCGAGCTGCGGGCAGCCGTCGAGTCTCTGGAGCCGTGGTATCTCTCCAACCTCGCGGGCGGAGCCGTCGTCGAGGAGCTCGTCACCGGGCACCAGTTCTCCAGTCCCAGCGTGCAGGTCGACATCGCACCGGTCCGCCGCGTGGAAGTCATCTCCACCCACGAACAGCTCCTCGGCGGTGCCGGCGGACAGGTATACCTGGGATGTCAGTTCCCGGCGAACCCGGACTACGGCAGCCACCTCATGTCGTACGGCCAGGCCGTGGGGGAGCTTCTCGCGGACCAGGGTGCGATGGGCCGCTTCTGCGTCGATTTCGCGGCAACACGATCTTCCTCGTCGGGATGGCAGGTACACGGCCTCGAGATCAACTTGCGCAAGACGGGCACGTCGCACCCACTCTCCCTGTTGCACAACCTGGTTCCAGGGCGCTACGACGCAGAGACGGGCAGCTGGTCGGCCAAGGACGGTTCTGAACGCTGCTATCTCTCGACCGACAACGTCGTCGATCCTGCATGGCGCGGGCGCCCCGCCGACGATGTCATCGACGCCGTCCGCTCGGCCGGACTGGAGTTCGACCCACGGTCCGGAACCGGCGCGATCCTCCACAGCTTCATCGGACTCGACATCGACGGTCGGATCGGACTCACGACGATCGGCCGCTCACCTGACCACGCCGAACGGCTTCACCAGGCAGCTGTGGCCGCGATCGAGGCGCCCGCCTGACGCCACGTTCCGGAGAAGCGCGAAACCCCCGGATCCACGCTCAGATCCGGGGGTTTCGACGAACGACAGGTCTAGATGTCGTAGTAGAGCTCGAAGTCGTACCTGGCAGACGGCCGGTGTGGACTTTTCTTGGACTCGGCCACGAAGGCGACGCCGTGCGCCATGCCGACTAGCGCCTCGCCATCTCATACGCCCACCAGCCGCTCCCGCGCCGCCAGTAGAAGAGGTCCTCGGTCGGCGCAAACTGCCGAAGCAGCTCACAACGGATTGCTCACATACTCCACAGATCATGACCGACCGTTCTATGTAGTGTGCGGAAATGACAAGAAGCGAGCGGCTCGCAGAGCAACTGAACTGGCACTGGCACAACAGCCTGCGACCGCGGCTCGATGGTCTTACCGATGAGGAGTACCTCTGGGAGCCGGTGCGCGACTGCTGGAGCATCCGCCCCCGCGGCACGGCGGCCGCACCGATGTCGGAAGGCTCAGGAGAGTGGACGATGGATTTCGCCTCCCCTGCACCGGAGCCGGCTCCGGTGACCACGATCGCCTGGCGGCTGGCGCACATCATCGTCTCGTGCCTGGGCTATCGGGTCGGATGGTACTTCGGCGGCAAGGACGTCGACTCCCAGACATTCGCTTACGCGGGGACCGCCGACGAGGCGCTAGGACAACTCGATGAGATGTACGGGAAGTGGAATTCGGGGGTTCGCGAACTCTCGGACGACGACCTGGAGAGTCCGCCCGCGATCGGTCCCGAGCGGCTTCCCATGGAGAACAGGGTCCTGCACGTCAACAGGGAGCTGATCCATCACGGCGCCGAGATTTCCTTGCTGCGCGACCTGTACCTCTGGCAGGACGGAACCGTGCCCCGGCGAATATGACTTCTCGCTGTCCGGCGATCGAGGTTCGGGAACCTACCTGGACAGCGTGACGCTCCATGTTTGCCTCCGAGAGGCGCGAAGGCATTCGGCCGGATCACTGCGAACACTGTGACCGGGCATTCGCCGGACAGGCACGAGATCCTCGGCGAGATCGAGGGGACCTTGGGCCTTTATGCCGCCACCAGCTCCGCGCGATTGCTACTGCGAGCAGTAGTTCGTGGATCGCAGTCCGGTCAACCGGCATGGTCTGACGAACGCGATAACGGCCGGGACGGCCGGGAACGTTGGAATTCCAACGTTCCAGGTTCCGGTCGCGCCAGTAGCATCCCGGCATGACAGCCGATCAGCGCACTCCTCCACGGATTTCACCCGGCTGGACGAGAGTCGCCCTGGTGGCGGTTGGCGTCGTGCTCATGCTCATCGGGGCTTCCCAGGTCTTCGCCTGGACGGCGTACAAGCTCGGGGCCTTGCCGATGGGACTGTGGCATGTTCTGGAACATGGAGGATTCAACGGGGTCCTCGGTGAGAACGCTGACGCCGCGATCGGGCGAGGTCTCGCATGGACCGTCGGCTTCGCCATCGTCTCGGCGGTCGTGCTCGGCATGGTGAGACGCCAAGCGGTCCACAGGCTCCCACGGCCGTCGTCGTGCTCGGAGCGGTGTTCCTGACGTCCTGGGTGGTGCCAGGAGGAGCCGGCTTGGCGCATGACGACGTGCGGCGGGATTTCCACACGCTGCGCCCCGCGCTCGACGACGTCGTCGAACACGTCGTGAAGGGTGACCTCGACGGGCCGTACGCCGAGCTCTCCCGGACCCTCAAGTTCGTCTCCGCGACCGGCTCCGTCGACGTCTACCACGAGACCGGAGACCACGACGCGGTGACCATCTTCGTTCCGCAATGGGCACGGCTGGTCGACGATGCAGGCGGCTACATCTACTCGCCTCACCGCAGACCCGACGTAAACATGCGTGGCATGGCCTGCACTGCCCCGGCTCGGCTGGACGAGGGCTGGTGGTCCTGCGGGATGAGAGCAGGCTCCGGCTGAGGCCGCCAGCTGGACACGATCGGGACCTCGCATCTGACGGTGGCCGTCTACTCGTAGGTGGTCGCGGCGTGGAGCATCCGCGCGACGAGGTTCCATGAAGGGGCCTCGGGTACCGGCTCATCGTTGCCCGAGTAGTAGCCGTCGAGGTCACGGATCCATGCGGCGAGCGCGTGGAGATAGTCGGACAGGGTGGCGTTCTCCCAGGCATCGGGCGAAGCCGCACTCGCTTCCGCTAGTTTGTCGATGAACAATGCGAGTTCGCCCCGGGTGCGCGGTGAGTCCAGCAGCGGCGATGCTGCCGGATTCGGGTGCGGATGCCACGGCTCCGGTGGTGCGGGTTCCTTGCGCAGATAGACCCATTCCTCTCCGGCGAGCAGCATCCGCTCATCAGGAGGGACGACGGCGACGGCGTCCAAGCTGACCGCGACATCAGCGGGGAAGTCGGCGATGACGTACGTCTCCGCCAGCGAACAGTCCTCGCGATCCGTGGCGTCGGGACCGTGGTCGTAGATCATTCGGCCCTCGATCGTGGACTCGCCGATGCGCACCGTCACGCCGCGCAGACCAGGCGTGACCACATCCCACAGCGCCCGCTGGAGTGAGAGCAGGACCGTTGCCCGCGAAAGGCCGGCCGATGGGCTCGATGGCATTCTCGGATCATCGCAGACGACCGAGACCTACTCCTTCTTGGAGGGGAGCTGCGGCATCGAGAACTGGGACCGGTGTGCCTCGACAGTGCAACCTGCGCAGAGTCAGGACTCAGGCTATTCGCTCTGGGCGGAGGCGAAGTAGTCGCCGAGCATCTCGGAGACCCACGCCGGTTGGTGAGTCTCGCCGCGCGGCCCCATCTCCGCGAACCACGGCTTGATATCGAGAACCGGTGTCCCGTCGACCGCGTCGAGGTCTTCAACGTGCAGGTCCATTCCGTCGATCGATACCAGCCGGCAGCGTGAGACGCCGAGCCAGTTCTGGCGGCGCATGTTCCGGTGGCCGAAAATCCCGACCTCAGGCCACTCCGGGTTCTCACGTGGCCTGCGCGCACCGGGGTTGAGGTCGGTCTGGTCGGTCAGGTGGAAGAAGAACACGACCTCGAGGTGCGAGAACTCATCGAGCCCGGCCACCGACGCCTCGGTGTAGGCATCCGAGTTGATCCGGATGATCGAGCGGGTGCCGCCCCAGTAGTCGTCGGTGGGCTCGGTACGACCTCCGACGACACGAGCGACAGGGGTCATGACGATGGGGTCGGTCAACAGTCCTCCGAGGATCAGTTCGTAGCGGCCAGGTAGGCACGAGCACGCTCGTCGAGAATAGCGACGTCCGAGTTCGCGGCCTTGTGCATCGCGAGCGCAGATCGCATCTCGATGATGGTCTGGCGGGCCCGTGCTGACTGGACGCCGTCCATCGCGTCGAGCGCGGTGCTCCAGGTGGCGCATGCGAGTTCGAGTTCGCCGCGTCTGGCCTGGACGTCTCCGAGGTAGCCCAGCGTGACGGCGTGGGTTCGCTTGAAGGCGGACGCCTTCCGGGTCGCTACGGAGTGTTCGAGCTGCTGCTCGGCGCCGGCAAGGTCGCCGATGTCGCGAAGAGTGTTGCCGGTCTCATGCGCCAGCGATGCCTCTCCGAAGAAGAACACCCGCGCAGGTTCGTCGCCACCCGGCGTTGCGGCTGCGAGGTCTTGCTCGGCTTGGAGGAGCGCTGATGTTGCCGCGCTCTTCTGGCCGGTCGCGGCGAGGGCGCGGGCGTGGACGACGCCGAGCAACGCGCGTTCTCGTGGTGCGGCGGCTTCGTAGCGGTCGCCGTCCACGGAGGCTGCTGCGAGTTGATGACCTTGGGTGAGGTGTCCGAGGTCGATTGCCTGGTGTGCCATCGCCCGGAGTGTGTGCCCTGCCATCGCGGGGTCTTCGGCCTCCGCGGCGAGCTTGACGGATGAGGTGAACAGGCCCTGGGCTATACCGTGCTCCGCGTTGTCGAAGGCCATCCAGCCTGCGACATAGGCCAGCTCGGAGGCGGCGGAGAACATCTCTCTCCGGAGCATGTCGCTCGCGAACGAGCCGTTCAGGAGTCGGTTCACGTCATCAGTGAGGTACTGCATCGCGGCGGCTCGTGCGTGTCCGCCGCCGTGCCGCTGATCCATCCGAGAGAAGAACGTCACGGACTCGCGCACGGCTTCGATGTCGCCGCGTCCGACCGAGCGAACGCCGTGTGCTGCGCGCTCGGCGGATCGGCGCGCCATCTCCGACCACCAGGAATCGCTGGGTAGCGCGGTGGCGACGGCCGTATAGGCGGCCACGCCGAGAAGGCCTCGACGGGTGAGATCCACGAACTTGCTCCCCAGGTCAGTCAGCCCGGTCAGCGTATCCATGTCCCACGTGGACAATCGACCAACTTCTCGCGCCGCGCTGCCGCGCTTCGTTCTGTAGAAGCCGATCTCGGCGTCCGTCTCGACGCCGAGAACGGCACGCAAGCTGTCGCGGTACTGCTTGCCGGGCCACCGCGATTGACCCCGCTCGTACCGGGCTATCGCATGGGCGTCGAGGGTGGTGCGCTGGCCCGTTTTCACCCAGATGTGCGCGTTGACGGCCTCCGCGAGCTCCGAGCGCGACATCGGCTCCCCGGAGCGCATGCGGGACGGCAGCGCCTCGCGCCGCGCACGGAGCAGGTCGTTACCCACTACTCAGCCCCCTCGCGGGACGCGTAGTCGTCCAGAAGGACGCTCCCAGAATGCCCCGTTGATTGCCCTGCCCGGCCGATCAGAACGCAACAAGACTAGCCAGCACGCTCGCTCCCGGCGAGCGCCCCAGATGGCTTTGCAAAGTTCCGGAGAGTCCCGTGAAGAGCACCGCAGCAACGACGCGACACCTTGATGAGCCGCACCGGCCGGCGCAGACGGCGATGCCTACCAGCCAAGAAGGAGGGGGCCCGATGGATATCGGCGACGGACTCACAGCAGCGTCACGCATTCTGGCCCTCGTCGGGGCCGACCGCATCGAGTTGGTGACCGTGACGCGCAACCGTGTCAGTCTCCAGCCGACCCACCTCAAAGAAGGCGAGGATATCGCCCGCATGCTCGGGTTGGACGTGCCGCTGGATCACCGAATGTTCGTGCCCGGCAACACGTTGTGGACTGGTGAGCTCGACGGCTTCGAGGTCCAGGTCAGGTCCGTTCTGCGCCGGGTGGTGGCCCGATGAGCGCCGTCGCCACCACGTGCCCCCGGACGCTCGTCGCGCTCGACATCGACGGGACGCTCGTAGACAGCGAGAGCCGAATCCCACCTGGCACGGTCGAGGCGCTGGACCTGGTCCGCGCCGCAGGGCACGAGATCGTGCTCGCCTCAGGACGATCACTCGCCGGTCTGCTGCCGATCGCGATCCGGCTGGGGCTCACCGAAGGAACGGCCGTGTGCTCGAACGGTTCGGTCACCGTGCGTCTGGACCAGTCAGCACCGTCGGGCTACGACGTCGTGGCCGCCCGCACCTTCGACCCAGCGCCGGTGATCGCTCGCGCCATGGAACTCGTTCCGGACGTACGTGTCGCGGTCGAAGTGGTCGGGTGGGGCTGGCGTACGAACACCCCGTTCGCTCCGAGGGAGCTGAACGGGCAGCAGACGCACGCCACCACGGACGATCTGATGACTGAGCCTGCCACCCGAGTCGTGCTCGGCGCTCCGGGCATCCGCCGGTTCGTCGACGCCCTGCACGCGACCGGAGTCACGCTTGCCCCGATGGGACCGGACTGGTGCGACGCGACAGCCCCGGAGGTGGACAAGGCCGCCGCGCTCGACGGCGTGCGCAAGCACCTGCGCATCCCCGCCGACCGCACCGTAGCGGTTGGGGATGGCGTCAACGATCTGACGATGCTGGCCTGGGCCGCACGCTCGGTATCGATGGGGCACGCGCCCGCGATCGTGCGCAGTGCAGCCGACAAAACGACCGGCACCATCGCCCAGGCCGGTGCGCTGCCGGTGCTGCGGTCCCTCGTCCCAGACGTCGACAGCTCGCTGTCATCGCTGGCCGCACAGATCACCATCGGTGAGCGCACCGCGCCTGGACCGGCCGTCCTGCGGGTGTGGCACGGCACCGGACCAGACCTATCTCGGTGCGAGGTCTGGACCCTCCAGACCGGTCACTGGGTGCGACATGCGCCAATCCCGTCCGGCGTCGGCACCACGATGCGCGCGATCGAGGCCGCAGCCCTCGAAGCAGGCCTGCCGTTCCCACGCGGGGACGAGGGCCGCCGCCGCGCCCAGTGGCGCAGCGCCACCACGCACAGTGGTCCGGCTGGTTTCGAGTTGCCCCTCAGCAACCTCTGACGAGCCATCTGACCGCCCGATCTTGCGGCCGACCCCGCCCTGCCCGGCCGCGAGCCCGCCCCCAGACGCCGGGAATCAATGCCACGGGCTCCTAAACCCCTTTGGAGCCCCGGCCGCCCCCCTGCCAGCAGCACTCACCTGCACTGCACAGCAGAACGAGCACCGCCATGACCACGTTGACCGAACAGACACCGCTCACCGACTCCGCCACTCAGCGTGAGCCACGCAGCCGTGACGGTGGGACTGGCTCGCTCCTGGGCGGAACGTCGTACTCTCCGGCCGCGTAGCGAAGCCGTTGCCCAAGATCGTCCAACGCCTGCCGGACGTGACGCTCAACGTCTCGATCCTGTTGACCTGCTTCGTCGACCAGTCGCTTGCCGAGCGCGGCCACCGCGTCGTCTGAGACATCGCCCCCATAGATCCTGCCCTGCAACACGGCAAGGACCTCGACCAGCGTTGTCAGATCAGCAGGATCCACTCCACCAGCTGAACCTCTGTTCATCTTCTGATGCTACGGGTGGGACTTGGTGGGGCAGAAGTGCCACTGCGGCTTCTGATCCGCCCAAGCCAGCAACCCAGCTCATCGGTCGCTGACGTCGACTCATCCGATCGTGCGCTCGTCCACTTCGGCGCGCCGGGCACTGAACCGATCCCTATGGCCAACTCGAAACTGGTTTTGCACACGGGCATCGATACGCCGGGCGTCGTAGCGCTGGGTCAGCGTGGTGGGTGGTTCACCGAGCAGGCTGTCTCCCGCCACTCTGTAGAGATCGCGATAGGCGGCCAGGACGTTGACTTCTGCCACTCGCGTTCAGCGGGACCTTGGGGGCGTGGTGGCAGATGCAGAGTCCAGGGTTCCCGGTCCCGCAGTGCCTGCTCGGCCAGGGTTCGGGCTCGGCGCTCGATGAGTTCGGCGCGGCGGCCGAGGGCTTCGCGGACATCCTGGGGGAACTGTCCTTGGGCGCGCGGGATGAGGCCGGCGATCCGGTTCCGTCCATTGTTGAGCGCGGATTGGTCACGGTCCCGTTGGGCCTGCCTGCACCCGGTTTGAGGCCGGGCACGGGCCACGCGACTCAGCCGTTCACTGCGGCACGCATGCGCGACGGCAACCTACGACACGTACGCGCACCTGCGGCCGGACACAGAAGAGTCCACGCGGACCGCCACCGGGAAGGTGATTGCGGCTCGCGTGGACTCTTCATGGACTAGGGGGTCGAAGAAGGCCCCGGAAGCCCGGAATCTAGCCGATCAGGCTTAGATGTCGTAGTAGAGCTCGAACTCGTGCGGGTGCGGCCGCAGGCGGATCGGGTCGATCTCGTTCTCGCGCTTGTACGCGATCCAGGTCTCGATCAGGTCCTCGGTGAACACGTCACCGGCGGTGAGGAACTCGTGGTCGGCCTCGAGCGCGTCGAGCACGCCCGGGAGCGACGTCGGCACCTGCGCGATCTGCGCGTGCTCCTCCGGCGGCAGCTCGTACAGGTCCTTGTCGACCGGTGCCGGCGGCTCGATGCGGTTCTTGATGCCGTCCAGGCCGGCCATCAGCATCGCCGAGAACGCCAGGTACGGGTTCGACGACGGGTCCGGCGCGCGGAACTCGATGCGCTTCGCCTTCGGGGAGGTACCCGTGATCGGGATACGGATCGAGGCGGAGCGGTTACGGGCCGAGTAGACGAGGTTCACGGGAGCCTCGAAGCCCGGCACCAGGCGGTGGTACGAGTTCACCGACGGGTTGGTGAAGGCGAGCAGCGACGGCGCGTGCTTCAGGATGCCGCCGATGTACCAGCGGGCGAGGTCGGACAGGCCGCCGTAGCCCTTCTCGTCGTAGAACAGCGGCTCGCCGTTCTTCCAGAGCGACTGGTGCGAGTGCATTCCCGAGCCGTTGTCGCCGAAGATCGGCTTCGGCATGAACGTGGCCGACTTGCCGGCCTCGAACGCGACGTTCTTGATGACGTACTTGAACTTCATCAGGTCGTCGGCGGCGTGCAGCAGCGAGTTGAACTTGTAGTTGATCTCCTGCTGGCCGGCGGTGCCCACCTCGTGGTGCGCGCGCTCGACGGAGAGACCGACCTGGCCGAGGGTCTTGACCATGTCGTCGCGCAGGTCCGCGAAGCGGTCGCTCGGCGACGTGGGGAAGTAGCCGCCCTTGTAGCGGGTCTTGTACCCGAGGTTGCCACCCTCCTCCTCGCGGCCGGTGTTCCACGCGGCCTCGACGGAGTCGATGGAGTAGTAGCTCTCGTTCGCGGACGTCTTGAAGCGCACGTCGTCGAACACGTAGAACTCGGCCTCGGCACCGAAGAACACGGTGTCGGCGATGCCAGTCGACTTCAGGTAGGCCTCGGCCTTGGCCGCGATGTTGCGCGGGTCGCGGGCGTAGGGCTCGTTCGTGAACGGGTCCACGATCGAGAAGTTCACGATCAGCGTCTTGGCCTTGCGGAACGGGTCGATGAACGCCGTTGCAATGTCCGGCACGAGCTTCATGTCGGACTCGTGGATCGCCTGGAAACCGCGGATGGACGAGCCGTCGAACATGAGGCCCTCGCTGAAGGCGTCCTCGTCGAACTGCTCGACCGGGATGTTGAAGTGCTGCGTGACGCCCGGCAGGTCGATAAACCGGACGTCGACGAACTCCACCCCCTCGTTGCGGGTGAAGGCGATCGCCTCCTCGGCGTTCTTGAACATCTGCGCTCCTTGCTCGCTCGATAAGTTCAGGGGGAGTCCGTCGGACCATGCCCGGGACGAGCTGGGCACAGTCGCTCGCGGATCGCCATGAACCTATGGGCAGGTGGTTTCTCTCTGGTTACTGATTGTTGCGGGAATGTTTCTTGGGCCTCTCGGCTGTGTAACCCCGGGGAGATGTGCTGGTCGAGGCTCCGGCAGCGAACCCCAGAGTGCCAGAACTCACAAGGCGCGGCCTGGCGGCGTCCGTCCATCGGACGGATGAAACGTCGGCGAAAAGGGCGCCTCCCCTGCGGGAGGCGCCCTGTGCCACGGCCGCGAGGCGGCTGGCGGATGGCGGTGGTGGCCGGTCAGCGGCCGCGCATGCCCTTGCGGTCGGGGCGGGCACGGGTCGGGTCGACGCCCTTGGGGATCGGCAGCTTGACGCCGCCGATGGCCTTGAGCCGCTTGCTGATCTCGGCGACCTCTGCCCGGGTCAGGGTCGACTTGAGCTTGGTGACGGCGCGCGCCACCTTGGTGAGCGGCACCTGCCCCTCGCCGTCACCGCACTGGATCAGCGTGACGGGCACGTTGGACAGGATGCGGCCGACCTTCTTGCGCTCCTGGTCGAGCAGACGGTTGACGCGGTGCGGCGGCCCCTCGGAGACGAGCACCACACCGGCCCGGCCGACGCCCCGGAACACGAAGTCCTGGTTGCGGGCGTCGACCGCGACGGGCTCGTCCTCGAACGTCCAGCCACCGCGGACGGTCCCCAGCGCCGCGCGAGCGGCCCCGGGCTGGCCGGCGATCTGCGTGTACGCGGCCTTCTCCGCGCTGCGCGACAGCACGAACATCGCCGCGAGCACGCCGAACGGCACGCCGACGACCAGCGCGTAGATCCAGGGGCCCGTCAGGACGCCGATGAGCAGCGCCACTGCCACCACGCCGACGAACGACGCGAGCATCCACCAGGTGACCAGCGGGTTCTGCTTGCGGGTCATCTGGTAGACGTCCCACAGCTGGTGATACCAGCGGCGCTTCTTGGGCTTCTTCTGCTGGGAGGCGGCTGCTACATCCTTGCGCGCATCGCCCCCGGACGAGGTTCGGGCCATGGTCGTCAATCTTAGTGTGCTGAGAGCGGTCTGCTTGCCGGATCAGCGAGCCAGCAGGCTCGCCGCCTCCTGACGGGAGGTGGTCGGCTGTGCGAGGTGCGAGAGCGCCTCGGGGATCGCGCGGCCGTGCTTGGTCATCGCCTGGCCCCAGAGGCGGCCCGCGCGGTAGGAGGAACGCACCAGCGGCCCCGCCATGACGCCGAGGAAGCCGATCACCTCGGCGGTCTCGGAGAGCTCCACGAACTCCTCGGGCCGCACCCAGCGGTCCACCGGGTGGTGGCGCAGGGAGGGGCGGAGGTACTGCGTGATCGTGATGATGTCGCAACCGGCGTCGTGCAGGTCCTGCAGGGCCTGCTTGACCTCGTCGATCGTCTCGCCCATGCCGAGGATCAGGTTCGACTTGGTGACCAGGCCGGCGTCGCGGGCCCGGGTGATCACGGACAGCGAGCGCTCGTAGGTGAACGCCGGGCGGATCTGCTTGAAGATGCGCGGCACGGTCTCGACGTTGTGCGCGAGCACCTCGGGACGGGACTCGTTGACGGCGTCGAGCAGCTCGGGGATGGCGTTGAAGTCCGGGATCAGCAGCTCGACACCGGTGCCGGGGTTCAGCGCGTGGATCTGGCGGACGGTCTCCGCATAGAGCCAGGCGCCGCCGTCGGCCAGGTCGTCGCGGGCGACGCCCGTGACGGTCGAGTACTTCAGGCCCATGGTCCGCACGGACTCGGCGACGCGGCGCGGCTCGTCCTTGTCGAAGTCGGCGGGCTTGCCGGTGTCGATCTGGCAGAAGTCGCAGCGTCGCGTGCACTGGTCGCCGCCGATGAGGAACGTGGCCTCGCGGTCCTCCCAGCACTCGAAGATGTTGGGACAGCCGGCCTCTTCGCAGACCGTGTGGAGGCCCTCGCCCTTGACGAGCGATTTCATGTCGCGGTACTCGGGTCCCATCACGGCCCGGGTCTTGATCCACTCGGGCTTCTTCTCGATGGGCGTGGCCGAGTTGCGCGCTTCGATGCGCAACATGCGTCGGCCTTCAGGTGCGATGGTCACGCAGATCCCTCCCAGGTCAGCGGGTTCGCCCAGCCTATGCCTCGGGTGCCCGACGTCGAGCGGTCCTCCCGGCGGCGGCCAGTGGCGTTCGTCACGCGAGGGCGCCGGCCGGCTCCGACGGCGCGTGGGACGGCATACCGGACGGCGCCGCGCTCCGCGCGAGCAGCGGCGCGAGGCGCTCGACCAGTGCCGCCTCCAGCAGCGGGCGGACGTCGTCGACCGTGACCTGCCGGCCGAGCTCGGCGGTCAGCGATGTGACGTCGGCGTCGTCGATGCCGCAGGGCACTATGTGGTCGAACGCGGTCAGGTCGGAGTCGCAGTTCAGCGCCAGGCCGTGCATGGTGACGCCCTTGGCGACCCGCGCGCCGATGGCGCAGACCTTGCGCTCGCGGCGCGCGTTCGGCACCTCTGGTGAGTCGGCGGCGACCCACACCCCGGAACGGCCCTCGACGCGCATGGTCTCGACGCCGAGCGTGGCGCACACGTCCATCACCGCCTGCTCCAGCGTGCGGATGTACTCGACGACGTCGAACGGCTTGGCCAGCTTGATGATCGGGTACGCCACGAGCTGGCCCGGGCCGTGCCACGTGATCTGGCCGCCCCGGTCCACCTTGATGACCTCGGTGCCGTCGGTCGGGTACTCGTCGCGGTGCGTGCGCACGCCCGCCGTGTAGACGGACAGGTGCTCGAGGAGGAAGACGGTGTCGGCCTGCTCCTCGGTACGGACGGACTCGTGCGTGCTGCGCTGCAGGTCCCAGGCCTCGTGGTACTCGACGTGCCCGGTGAGGTGGCGGATGTCCATGCCCGCAACTGTAAGCCCGCCGCCCGGAGGACAGCACCGGGGCCCGGGCAGCGTCCGTTGACCGGGATTCAGCAGGCGGAAGACGGCTGTTATCGGCCCGATTGTGGTCGGTTTTGGCCTGTTGAACCATGCTCAGCAGTCGTCAGAGGTTGACCGGGGCTTCCGTGGGGGTGGGGGACGGCGTCCAGCCGCCCAGTTCGTCAAGGCGAGCGGCCACTGCGGCACCGATCCCGCCGGGCTTGTCGTTGTCGGCGGGCTTGAAGCGCAGCATCACGATCTTCCCGGTCGCCAGCAGCCGGTTCTGCCGGGGCGCGTCCTTGACGAGCGCTTCCGGTGTGGAGTGCGGCCCGACGCCGTCGATCTCGACCACGAGCCAACGCCCGTCGCGCAGGCGCCAGCCGAAGTCGCACCGGGCGAGGAAGCGTCCGTCCGTGTGGAACACGACCTGGACACGGTCCGGCGGTATGCCGTTGTCGATGCACGAGAGCCGAGCGTCGCTCTCGGCGGGAGACTCGTCATTGCTGTTGGCGAGGCTGAGCCAGCTCAGTGCTTGGCCGGCATCGCGGCGACCGTGCAGCAGCCGCTCGACCTTGGCGAGCCCGGCTTCGTTGATCAGTTCCTTGTTGAGGGCGCTGCTGACGACGGCGACGGCGTCGTCCCGGGAGAGGCGCGGTAGGGCCTGGGCGAGCGCGTGCTCGATCTTCGCGATGCGCCAGCTGCCGTACCGCAGGGTCTCGAAGTCCCCGTACTGACGCACGACCACACCGTCCCGCCCTCCGTGGTGAACGCCCCTGGGAAACGAGACCTCGGGCTCGATGTGGCGGGGCAGGCCCGCTACTCCGTGCAGGGCGAGCGCAGCAGCTCCGACTGCCGCCGCTCCGGGCCGGACCAGCAGACCCTTGACGGCCGACCGGCGTCGGATGTGGTCGAAGTAGTCGTCTCGAATCCTGGTCGACGGCGGGACGGGATCCGTGTCGACGACGCTGTCGCCTTCCCACCGCCAGACGCCATGCCTGACAAGCCGATGTATCCGGCGCCGGTCGACGCCGGCGGCGTAGCACTGCCGCACGGAGACCAGACCCTCCTGCCGGGCGGCAAGCGTGCCCACCGCTGGGGGGACCGCGCTGAGTAGACGCATGCCGGGATCAGATCACCGCCGGGCCCCCGCCTGGCGTGTGCCGGTCGAGGTTGTGCACAACCTCGACCAGCACAGAGCTGTGGTCGACCTCAAGTCGGTCTGCTCCCGTCAGGAGCGGCTGTGACCGACGTCGGCGACCGCAGAGGAGTGCCGCTCCCGACGAGAGCCGGCGGAGGCAAGCATCGCCAGCGGGTGATGCCGGCTGACTCCTGACTGGGATTCAGCAGGTGCCCGACGGCCGTTATCGGGCCGATTGTGGTCGGCCTCCGCCTGCTGAACCGGACTCAGCAGACCCTGCCACCGCGGGCCGGGGTTGGGGAGAGCCAGCCGGTCAGGAGGCTGGGAGGGGCTCCGCCGGGCAGCTCGTCAGGACGTCCTCCATGGCGTCGCGCTCGGCCGGCGTGACCCACAGCTCGTACTTGGCCTTGACCGCGATCTGCCGGGCGACGTACTCGCAGCGGAAGGCCTGGTTCTCGGGCAGCCACTCCGCCGCGTCCTTCGCGCCCTTGCCCATGTTGGCCGGGCCGTCGGAGGCGATGAGGTTGAGCGGGTCGTTCGCGATCTGGACGCGCTTGGCCTCGTCCCAGTCCGCCGCGCCGGTGGTCCAGGCGTTCATCAGCGCCACCACGTGGTCGATCTGCACGTCGCCGGAGTTCTCGCCGCGCTCGAACGCGATGGTCTCGCCCGTGTACGGGTCGTCGAGCGTGCCGGAGGCGACCTCGCAGGTGTCGCCGGCGGAGAGCTCGATGTCCTCGAGGTCCCGCTGGAGCATGTCGTTCCGGGTGTCGCAGCCGTTGTCGTCGGCGTCCTGCCAGGCGGTGCCGAAGTCGGCCTCGCGGTCGTAGCCGTCCTTGGTGGCGGCGTCCTGCACCGTGAGCGAGTCGAGCGTCGCGAGGGCCGAGCCCTCGGCGCGCTCGGCGGGGGCGGCGTCGTCCCCGAAGGACTGGAGGACGAAGTTGCCGGCGAGCACGAGTGCCGCCACTGCGATGAGTACGAGCTGCAGAGTCTTGCGGGTCTGGCTGGACTTCTTGGCTGTGGCGGACACGAGCCCCCTCATTCTGTCGGCCGGTGCTGCCCGGACGAACGGCTGCCCGGACAAGAGAAAAAACGTGCGAAACGTACCTCTTGCCTCAGTCTGCCAGAGTCGTGTTACGGCAGTTGACCCGCTGACCAGTGATCTCGCGTCGTCGCGCCTCGCGGGGCACCATGGGGCCATGGCTCTTCGGATCGGGATAGTCGGCTACGGGGGTGCGGGCAGGCAAATTCACGCCCGCCTGGCGCGAGCTGCGGGAATGGCGGTGACGGCTGTCGTCGCGCGGGACTCGGGACGGCGGGTGCAGGCGGCCGGCGACTGGCCGGGCGCGCGCCTGTTCAACGACCTGCCGTCGATGCTCGGCGAGGCCGGTCTCTACGACCTGGTGGTCATCGCGAGTCCCTCGTCCCTGCACGCCGAGCACGCGGCCGCTGTGTCCGTGGCGGGCAAGCCCTTCGTGCTCGACAAGCCCATAGCGACCACGGCGGCCGAGGCACGGCGGGTGGTGAGCGCGGCGTCGTCGTCGGGCACGCCGTTCACCGTGTTCCAGAACCGGCGCTGGGACCCCGAGCAGCTGACCCTCGCGGCCCTGCTGAAGCGGGGCGACCTCGGCACGGTGCACACCTTCGAGCGGCACTGGGAACGATGGCGGCCCAAGCCGCAGCAGCGGTGGAAGGAGAACGACGTCGTGGGCGGCGGGCTCCTGCTCGACCTCGGCCCCCACCTCGTGGACTCCGCGACCCAGCTGTTCGGCCCCGTCGTCGCGGTGTACGCCGAGACGCGAGCGCACTCCACACCCACCGAGGACGACGTGTTCCTCGTGCTGCACCACGCCGCGCCCGGCAGCAAGCCCGGCGTCGTCCCCGGGCGGGCCGCCGCGACGGACGTGCTGTTCGGGGTCGAGCCGCCCGCCAAGGGCGTCGTCTCCCGGCTGTGGGCCGGTTCCCTCGTCGGCGCGCCCGGCCCGCGCACCCGCGTGCTGGGCGACCGCGGCGCCTACCTCGTGAACTCGTTCGAGGGCGACGCCTCGCCCTTCGAGGTGCTCGACGGTGAACAACCCGAGGGCACCCACGGCTGGCTGGTCCGCGGCCGCGAGCGGACGCCCGTGCCGCAGCCCCGCGGCGGGCACGACGACTTCTACACGGCCGTCGCCGACTGGCTCGCCGGCGAGGCCGAGGTCCCCGTCGACCCCGCGGACGCCGTCCGCAACGCGGAGGTCCTGGACGCCGCGCGGCTCTCCGCCAAGGAGGGGCGGCTCATCGACCTGTGACCGCCGGGCTCGACGTGTGACCCGCCGGGCGGATGGTGGGCCACAGGGCGCCTGCGGTAGACCCAGTCCGCGCGTCAAGCATCCGGTGAGTTCACCCACAGGGCGATCGATTCGGCAAATCCTGTGGATAAAGAGCGGGCGTCGAATCGCGGGGTTCTCATGAACGGGTGCACTACATCGAATCAGCGGAACTGGTCCGCGTGGCCGTCCCCACGGACGCCGTGGCGCGTGCCCTTCTGGTGCGCCGTCTAGACACTCTCGCGACACTGGACCACCCCCACCTGGTGCCGCTCATCGCCATCTCTCCGAACGGGCCGGACAACCTGGACGTGAGGCTGTCTCGGACGGGAGCTGTCGATCTGCCCACCGCCGTCGGCTCGCGGGGTCCCCTGACCGCCGCGGAAGGCTCCGGCATCGCCGTCGCGATCGCGCAGGCGCTCGCGGCCCTGCACAGCGTGGGCCTCGTCCATGGCGGGGTCCGGCCGACGGATGTGCTGCTGCGCTCCGACGGCAGCGCCATGCTGCGGCCCCGTGTGACGCTCCCGGACCACAGCGACGACCCGGTCGATGTCACGTCGCTGGCCACGCTCGTGGAGTCGGTGCTGGGCTTCCCCGGCCCGAGCCTGAACTCCGAGGCCGACGAGGCGCTGCGCGCCGTGCTGGCCCGCGCCCGCGCTGAGGACCCGCGCGACCGGCCCGAGCCGGGCACCCTCGCGGCGCTCGCACACGACGCGGTGAAGCCCGATCCCGTGCGGCTCCCGGAGGGCTCGTCGCTGGTCTCGGCCGCGCTCAGCGGGCCGGTGCCCATCGCGGGCCACGTGCCGCTCGGCGCGCACACGCCGTCGGGCTGGCGCTCGGCCGCCAAGACGCTGACCGGTTCCCTCGCGGCGGTCGACGGCAGGACCTGGGCCGCGTCGGCGCGGCGCCGGGCGACGATGCCGCTCACCGGCCGTCCCACGACGGGTCTGATCGCGAAGGTCGCCCCGCCGCGGACCACAATGGTGTCCGTCGTCGCCACGGGCATGATCGCGGCCGGCGTCATCGCGGGCGTCACCGCGGGGGCCATGGCGCTGCCCGGGATCTTCGGCGGCGAGGAACCGGCGGTCGCCGCGCCGTCGCCCGGGGCGTCGGAGCCGCGCTGGGGCGGCATCAGCCCCGTGGCCAACGCCAAGGACCCGGCCGGTGCGGCGGTCGAGCTCACCGAGCGCCGCCTGGCGCTGCTGGCGGGGGCGGTGTCCGACATCAGCACCGTCAACGTAGAGGGCTCGCCGGCCTACACGGCCGACAAGCAGATCCTCGACGAGCTCAAGGAGACCGGCGCCCAGGTGGTCGGCGCGTCCGCCGAGGTGGCATCGACGGAGGTCGTGACGATGGGGCCGGGTGCCGCGTCGGCGCTGCAGAGCGCCACGACGGCGTCGCGCACCGAGACGGCTGGTGCCGCCGAGGGGGAGCAGGCGGCCGAGAAGGAGGCCATCGAGGCGGTGGTCCGCATCGAGTACACGATCACCGCGCACATGCAGGTCTCCGCCGACGCCGAGACGGCGGTGCCCGCGTCCAAGGAGTCGGCCGACCTGACCCTGGTGTGGACGCCCGGCGGCTGGCGCGTCAGCGAGGTGCGCTGACCTCGTTCGCCTCCACCACCCAGCGGGCCGCGTCCGACAAGTCCGCGTGCGTCCAGGCGAAACCCGTCCGGGCGAGTACCCCGGGCACGACCCGCTGGGAGGCGACGAGGTCGCCGGTGAACTGGCCGACGGCGATCCGGAGCGCGAACCGGGGCACCGGAAGCACCGCCGGCCGGTGCAGGGCCTGGGCGAGTGCGCGGGTGACCGCCCGGTTCGTGGTGGGCTCCGGGGCGACGGCGTTGACCGGCCCGCTGACGTCCGCGCCGATGGCGTGACGGATCGCCGCCACCTCGTCCGTCAGGGTGATCCAGCTCCACCACTGACGGCCGCTGCCGAGCGGCCCGCCGAGGCCGAGGCGGAGGAGTGGCAGCAGCTTGCCGAGCGCCCCGCCGGACGGCGACAGCACCAGGCCGCTGCGCAGCCAGACCACGCGCGCACCGGCCTCGGCGGCGGGCGAGGTGGCGTTCTCCCACGCCTTGACCAGGCCCGCGAGGAAGTCGGCACCGCGCTCCGACGCCTCGGTGAGGACCTCGTCGCCGCGGCTCCCGTACGCCCCGATCGCCGAGGCGTTGACCAGCGCCGGCCGCTCGTCCAGCCGGGCGATCGTGCGGGCGAGCAGGCTCGTGGTGGTGGTCCGCGAGCCGACGAGCGTCTGCTTGTAGGCCGGGGTCCAGCGGTGGGCGCCGATCCCGGCACCCGCCAGGTTCACGACGGCGTCCGCACCCTCCAGCGCCGAGGGGTCGAGCTCGCCGGTTCGCGGGTCCCACAGCAGGTCGCGGATGCCTGGCGTCGTGCCCTCGTCGGCGGCGGGCTTGGCGCCGCTGCCGGGACCGGCGGCGCCTCCGTCGGACGGCTTGGCGCCGCGGCGTACCAGCCGTCGCACGCTGTCCCCGCGCGCGACGAGGTCCGCGACCAGCGCGGAGCCGATGAAGCCGTGTGAGCCCGCGACCACCACATCCATGCCGCGAATCTACCCGCCGGATGCCCGTGCGAGGTGCCGCCTCGCGCCCGACTCGCGGCGCGCCGGGACCCCCTCGGGCGGACGACGGTGGCCGGTCCCGAACCCGGAACCGGCCACCGTCACCTGCTGAGCGCTACGCGCGCGACACGTTCGTCCGCGTCAGAGACCGACCTCCGACTCGAACGCGCCCTCCTCGATCCGGTTCTTGATCGCCGTCAGGAAGCGGGCGGCGTCCGCGCCGTCGACCAGGCGGTGGTCGTAGGACAGGAAGATGTACGCCATCGAGCGCACCGCGATGCTCTCGTTGCCGTCCTTGTCTGTCACGACGACCGGGCGCTTCGTGATGGTGCCGGTGCCCAGGATCGCGGCGTGGCCCAGGGGCACGATCGGGGTGTCGATGAGCGACCCGCCCGAACCGGTGTTGGTGATGTTGAACGTGCCGCCCGACAGCTCGTCCGGCGTCACCTTGTTCGCCCGGGTGCGGGCGCCCAGGTCCTGGATCTGCCGCGCGATGCCGGCCAGGTTCAGGTCGCCCGCGTTCTTGATGACGGGGACCACGAGCCCACGCTCGGTGTCGACGGCGATACCGACGTTCTCCGAGGGGTGGTAGGTGATCTCGCCCTTGTCGGTGTCGATCGTGGCGTTGATCTTCGGGTACGCCTTGAGCGCCTCGATCGCGGCCTGCGTGAAGAACGGCAGGAACGTCAGCTTGGCACCCTCGCGAGCGGCGAAGGACTCCTTGGCCTTGGCCCGGAGCTGCGCGACGCGGGTGACGTCGACCTCCATGACCGTGGTCAGCTGGGCCTGCGACTGCACCGCCTCGAGCATCCGCTCGGCGACGATCTTGCGCAGGCGCGACATCTTCTCGGTCGTGCCGCGCAGCGGCGACACCTCGAGCTTCGCCGGGGTCGACGGCGCCGTGGCCGCCGCGGGTGCGGCGGCGGGCGCTGCCGCTGCCGGAGCGGCCTTGGCCTCGGCGGCCGCGAGCACGTCCTCCTTGCGGATCCGGCCACCGACGCCGGTGCCCTTCACCTCGGCGACGTCGACGCCCTTCTCCGCGGCGAGCTTGCGCACGAGCGGGGTCAGGTACGAGCCGATGGTGCGGCCGCCGGACACCGCCGGAGCCGCCGCCGGAGCCGCCGCAGGTGCGGGAGCAGGCGCCGGAGCGGCGGCGGGTGCGGGAGCCGGAGCGGCGGGGGCCGGAGCCGGAGCTGCCGGCGCGGGAGCCGGTGCCGGAGCGGCGGGCGCCTCGGCGACCGGAGCCGGAGCGGCCGGTGCGGGTGCGGGTGCGGCGGGCGCCGGAGCAGCCGGCGCCGGTGCGGCGGCCAGGGCAGCCGCACCCGAACCGACGAGCGCCAGGACGGCGCCGACCTCGACGGTCTCGTCCTCCTGGACCAGGATCTTCTGGAGCGTGCCGGCGACCGGCGACGGGATCTCGGTGTCGACCTTGTCGGTCGATACCTCGAGGAGCGGCTCGTCGACGGCGACGTCGTCACCGACCTCCTTGAGCCAGCGCGTCACGGTGCCCTCGGTGACCGACTCGCCCAGTGCGGGCAGGGGGACCTCGGTACCGCCGCTGGCCGCAGCCGGGGCCTCGGCCGGGGCAGCAGCCTCGGGGGCGGGCGCGGGGGACTCGGCGGCGGGCGCCTCGGTGGGGGCGGCCTCGGCGGGCGCGGCCACCTCCGGCGTCGGCTCGGGGGCGGGAGCCTCAGCGGCTGCCGGCTCGGCGGCCGGAGCCGCCGGTGCGGCACCGGAGCCGGAGCCGATGACGGCGAGGGTGGCGCCGACCTCGACGGTGTCGTCCTCCTGGACGAGTATCTGCTCGAGCACGCCCGCGATGGGCGACGGGATCTCGGTGTCGACCTTGTCGGTCGACACCTCGAGCAGCGGCTCGTCGACGGCGACCTCGTCGCCGACAGCCTTGAGCCAACGGGTGACAGTGCCCTCGGTAACGGATTCGCCGAGGGCCGGCAGCTGCACGTTCTCAGACATGACCTGTGAGGTCTCCTTTATCGTTCTGGTCAGTTGTGGGCGTGCAGAGGCTTGCCGGCCAGCGCCATGTGTGCCTCTCCGAGTGCCTCGTTCTGGGTGGGATGTGCGTGGACGAGCGAGGCGACGTCCTCAGGGAACGCCTCCCAGCCCACGATGAGCTGACCCTCGCCGATCAGCTCGCCCACACGCGAGCCGATCAGGTGCATGCCGACCACCGGTCCGTCCTTGCGGCGCACCAGCTTGGCGAAACCCTGGGTACCCAGGATCTTGCTCTTGCCGTTGCCCGCGAGGTTGTACTCGATGGTCTCGACCTGGTCCGGGCCGTACAGCTCGGCGGCCCGTGCCTCGGTGACGCCGACGGACGCTACCTCGGGCTCGCAGTAGGTGACGCGCGGGATCGTGGCCTCGTCGATCGGCGCGGGCGCCAGGCCCGCGATCTGCTCGGCCACGAAGATGCCCTGCGCGAACCCGCGGTGGGCGAGCTGCAGGCCGGGCACGATGTCGCCGACGGCCCAGACCTGACCGCCCGCGGGAGTGGCGACGCCGGTGCGCAGGAGCTCGTCGGTCAGGACGAACCCGCGGTCGACCCGCACGCCGGCCGCCTCGTAGCCGAGGTCGGCGGTCCGCGCGCCGCGCCCGACGGCGACGAGCAGCAGGTCGGCGTCGAACGTGGTGCCCGACTCGAGCTCCACCTTGACGCCGTCGTCGGACTGCTTGGCCTGGGCGAAGCGCTCACCCAGGGAGAACTTGATGCCGCGCTTGCGGAACGCCCGCTCCAGCGCCTTCGAGAGGGCGACGTCCTCGTTCGGGACGAGATGGGGCAGCGCCTCGACGAT
This sequence comes from Promicromonospora sp. NPDC057138, assembly GCF_042670845.1. Lineage (NCBI taxonomy): Bacteria > Bacillati > Actinomycetota > Actinomycetes > Micrococcales > Promicromonosporaceae > Promicromonospora > Promicromonospora sp. NPDC057138. Next base: position 43,027 of record NZ_JBHUUX010000017.1, read on the forward strand.
CTGGACGTCGGCGCCGAAGGACTTCCAGACGGACGCGAACTCGACGCCGATCACACCGCCGCCGAGCACCACCACCGACTTCGGCACGGTGTCCAGCGTGAGCGCGTCGTCGGAGGTGAGGATGCGGCCGCCGAGCTCCAGGCCGGGCAGGGTCCGGGCGTACGAGCCGGTGGCGAGCACCACGTGGGTGCCGGTGTAGCGGGAGGTCGTGCCGTCCGCTGCGGTGACCTCGACGACGCCGGGGGCGGCGAGCGTGCCGTGCCCCTCGGCGACCGTGATCTTCCGCGAGGCGATCAGCCCCTGCAGGCCCTTGTACAGGCCGGCGACCACGGAGTCCTTGTAGGCGAGCACGCCCGGCATGTCGATGCCGTCCAGCGAGGTGCGGACGCCGAACTGCGCGCCGTGCGTGGCGGCGTCCGCCACCTCGGCCGCGTGCAGGAGCGCCTTGGTGGGCACGCACCCCACGTGGAGGCAGGTGCCGCCGAGCTTGCCCTCCTCGACGAGGGCCACGCGCAGACCCAGCTGTGCGGCCCGGAGCGCGGTGGCGTAGCCACCGCTTCCCCCGCCGAGCACGACGACGTCGAACGTGTCCGGACTGTCATGCGTTGGCACGTGCTGGCTCCTCGTTGACTGCGTTGACTCTGGGCCGTGCATGCACTCCGCGTGCGGGCTGCATGCAGATGGCACCGCATGCCATCTTGACACTTCAGCGGGCGTGGCCCCAATTGTGAACCCGGCTTGTCGGGTGTGACCGTGGTGACATTGACGGGTGAGCCGGGCTGTGAAAGGTGGACCGGCGGGTTCGTGGGTCTGTGACGGGCGGTGGGCGGCCTGTAACAGGAATGTGGCATTCCCTGGATCTGCGCCTGGTTGCCTAGGCCGGTGCGGGTCTCGCTAGTACTCTCGTTCCATGCCCCGCCAGTCTCGTAGCTCGCTCGCGCGATTCTTCCAGCGACGCACCTCGTCCGGCAGCGGATCGCGCCCCGGCGGCGGCGACGCGCGCCGTCAGACCTTGACGCACCTCGGTGAGTTCATCAGGACGCGGGTCGGTGTCGAGGCCTACGTGGAGCCGCCGACCACGGACATCCCCAGCACCATCCTGCTCGTGGCGAGCACGGGCGAGTGGACGCGACGCCGGGTGCCGGACGAGCGCACCGCGTTCGACCTCGCGAACCAGCTGGGGGTGCCGGTGTACAACGTCCGGTTCACCGGCTACCCCCAGCGGATGCGCGACTGGAACAGCGCCCAGCGCCGGCCGAAGTAGAACCGCCGTTGGTCGAGCTTGTCGAGACCCCCCGGACCTTGACAAGGGTCTCGACCAGCTCGACCAACGATCGTCCTACTTCGCTGTGGCGCGGGCCTCGAGGAAGGTCAGGAGGGTGCGGACGCCGACACCGGTGCCGCCGCCCGCCGTGTAGCCGTGCGCGCCGCCCTCGTTGAAGGCAGGGCCCGCGATGTCGAGGTGGGCCCACGGGTGGTCGCCCACGAAGGTCTGCAGGAACAGGCCCGCGTTGAGCATGCCGCCCCAGCGCGGTCCCGAGTTCGCGACGTCGGCCACCTTGGACTTGATGTTCGACTTGAGCTCCTCAGGGAGCGGCATCGGCCAGAACAGCTCGCCCGATGCGTCCGCGGCGGCCTTGACCTCGTCGCGCACCTCGTCGGTGCCCATGACGCCGGAGGTGCGGGTGCCGAGCGCGACCATCTGGGAGCCCGTGAGGGTGGCGATGTCGAGCACGACGTCGTGGCCGTCCTCGACGGCCGACACGAGGCCGTCGGCCATGACGAGGCGGCCCTCGGCGTCGGTGTTCAGCACCTCGACGGTCTTGCCGCCGTAGATGGTGATGACGTCGGCGGGGCGCTGCGCGTTGCCGCCCGGCATGTTCTCGGCGAGGCAGAGGTAGCCGGTGACTGCGACCGGCAGGTTCAGCTTGGCGGCGGCGACCACCGTGGACAGGACGGCGGCGGCGCCGGCCATGTCCGACTTCATGGCCTCCATGCCGGCGGCCGGCTTGATGGAGATGCCGCCGGAGTCGAACGTGATGCCCTTGCCCACCAGCGCGACCTTCGCGTTCGGCTTGGCCGGCGTGTAGGCGACCTTGACGAGGCGCGGCCCGCGCGAGGAGCCCTGCCCGACGGCGGTGAGGCCGCCGTAGCCGCCCGACGCGAGCTGCTTGTCGTCCAGGACGGTCACGCGCACGTGCTTCACGTCCTTGGCGGCGGCCTTCGCGGCGTCGGCGAACGTGGCCGGGTACAGCTCGTTGGGCGCCGTGTTGACGAGGTCGCGGGTGGCGTGGACCGCCGCGGCGAGGACCTGGGCGCGCTCGGCGGCGGCCTTCGCCTTCGCGTTCTTGTGCAGCGGCGTCAGGATCTCGATGGTGGCGACCGGGTCCTTGCCGTTCTTCGCGGCCTTCGTGGCGTCCTTGGCCGAGTCCTTACCGGTGGTGCGGTAGCGGTTGAACGCGTAGGCGCCCAGCAGCGCGCCCTCCGTCACGGCGGTGATCTCGTCGTCGTCCGACGCGGGCAGCGCGATCGCGGCGGACTCGAGGCCCGCCAGCTCGCGGGTCGCCGCGCCCGCGGCCCGGCGCAGGGTCTCGGTGGCGAAGGTGCCGTCGTCGGCGCGCTCGCCCAGGCCGGTCAGGACCAGCACCTCGGCGGCGAGCTGCGGGCCGGCGGGGATCTTGCGGACCTCGTCGCGCGCGCCGGTGACACCGAGCTGCGGCGCGAGCGACTCGAGCTGCGTCAGCAGGTCCGTGGGGAGCAGGTCGGACACGACGGCTACGCCGTCCGACGTCTGGGCGGTCGCCACCACGAGCGCTTCGGCCTTCACGGCGGTGGGATTCTTGCTGGAGAGTGTCACGTCGGTCACGGGGCCGATCGTAACCCGCGCCCCTGACACGGGTCCGGGCAGGGGCGGGGGCAGGGGCGGTCCGGCGCCAGACGGCGGCAGGACAAGGACCAGATAGAGGCGCAGGTCACGCGCGATCCGATTGCCGCCCCGTCGGTGCCGCCCGGTAGTCTGCGAGACGTGATCCTTGCCCTCCTGCTCCTCGCGGTCGCGCTGTGCGTGGTCCTGGCCGGGTGGGCCGGCTGGTTCGTGGCCCGCGACCGGGCAGTCATCCTGAACCAGCTCTGGGGCGGCGCCGTCGTCGAGGGTGTAGTCCTGATACAGGGCGTCGTGGCGATCGTGCTGAGCGCCACGGGCACGGGTGGGGGCGACCCGCTGCTGTTCTGGGGCTACTTCGCCACCACCCTGGTCATCCTCCCCGTCGCCGCCGCGTGGGCCTTCGCCGAGCGCACCAAGTGGAGCTCGGTGGTGCTGCTGGTGGCTTCCCTGACCGTGGCATTCCTTCAGTGGCGCATGTGGCAGATCTGGACGGGGGCATGATGGCGCGACCGACAGCCGGACGGCGGACCGGGCAGGGCTTCGGCCGTGTCCTGGTGACCATCTACGGGATCCTGGCGTTCGCCGCGCTCGGCCGCTCGTCCTACGAGCTGGTCGTGAAGTTCGGCGAGGCGCCGGTGGCGTACACGCTGTCGACGCTCGCCGCCGTCGTCTACGTGGTGGCGACGTTCGCCCTCGCGATCGGTACTCCGACCTGGCGCGTGGTCGCATGGATCACCGTGGGCATCGAGGCCGTCGGCGTAGTGACCGTCGGCGCGCTGTCGCTCGCCGACGCCGAGGCGTTCGGCGAGTCGACCGTATGGTCCGGGTTCGGCCAGGGCTACGGTTACGTGCCGCTGGTCCTGCCCTTCGTGGGGTTGTGGTGGCTGTGGCGGACGTCGCACAGCCAGTCCGAGGAGAGGACTGCATGAGCTGGCCGTACTCGCTGTTGTTCAACGGCGTCTTCCGTGGCATGGACCCCGAGCGGGCGCACGAGCTCGCGTTCTCGCTGATCGAGCGCGCGGGGAACGTGCCGGTCCTGCGCGACATCGTGCAGGGCGCCGTCGCCCCCTACCTCGGCCAGCGCGCCGGGGGGCCGGGCAGCGTCCGCCTCTTCGGCAGGGTGGTGCCGGCCCCGTTCGGCCTGGCCGGAGGGTTCGACAAGAACGCGCGAGCGGTCCGCGGCCTGACGATGCTCGGCTTCGGGTTCGTCGAGATCGGCACGGTGACGGCGCACCCGCAGCCCGGCAACGAGAAGCCGCGCATGTGGCGCGAGCTCGACGTACGCGGCGTGCGCAACCGGATGGGCTTCAACAACGAGGGCGCCGCGGCCGCGGCGGACCGGCTGCGGGACCTGCGGCGCACCGCTGCGGGCCGCGCGGTAGTGGTCGGCGCCAACATCGGCAAGACCAAGACGACGGCGCCCGAGGACGCGCCGGCCGACTACGCCACGTCGGCCCGGCTGCTGGCGCCCTGGGCGGACTACCTCGTGGTCAACGTCTCCTCCCCGAACACTCCGGGCTTGCGCGACCTGCAAGCCACCGAGTCGCTGCGGCCCATCCTGCAGGCGGTGCGTGCCGCCGCGGACGAGGCCAACGCCTCGGTGTTCACCGGCGGCGGCCGGCGCGTCCCGCTCCTGGTGAAGATCGCGCCCGATCTCGCGGGCGAGGACGTCGACGCCGTCGCCGACCTCGTGCTCGAGCTGGGGCTGGACGGCGTGGTCGCCGTCAACACGACGATCGGCCACGACCGCGGCCCAGGTGGGCTGTCCGGCCCGCCGCTGCTGGGCCGGGGCCTCGAGGTGGTCGCGCGGCTGCGCGGGCGGCTCGGCACGGGCCCCGTCATCATCGGAGTGGGCGGCATCACGCGGGCCGACGACGTCCGCGCCTATCTGCGCGCCGGTGCCGACCTGACCCAGGGTTACACGTCATTCGTCTACGAGGGGCCACTGTGGGCGTCGCGGATCAACCGCGCGCTGACCCGCTCGGCAGGCTCGACCGCAAGTGGGAGGCTGGAGTGATCCGTCCGCAGTGGGAGTGGGCCCTCGACGACGCCGAGGGGCGTCGCCTGAACGAGCCCGTCACGCCCGTCTTCACCGCGCAGTACGACGCCGAGCAGTGGCTGGGCGAGCACTGGCGTGCGCTGGCTGAGGCCGGTGCGCTGCAGGCGCGGCTGCTGCACGACGGCACCCAGGCCGCACCGAGCGTGGAGCTGCGGTTGCCGTGAGCCTCCGCTCGGAGGCCGGGGCGGGCGGCGGCATGATGGTCCGATGGATCTCGATGCCGTAGAGCTCGTCCCGTCCCAGCTCACGCCGGACCAGGCCAGGGCCCGGTTCCGCGCCGGCCTGCGCGTGCCGACGTCGGGCTGGGCCGCGGGCTGGACCCAGGCCAACCTGATCGCCCTGCCGCACGCCGACGCGTACGACTTCCTGCTGTTCGCGCAGCGCAACCCCAAGCCGTGCCCGGTGCTGGACGTGACCGAGCCGGGCGAGACGTCGGCGTCGATCTTCGCGGGCGACCTGCGCACCGACCTGCCCGCCTACCGCGTCTACCGCGACGGCGAGCTCGCCGAGGAGCTCACCTCCGTTACGCACCTGTGGCGGGACGACCTGGTCACCTTCCTGGTGGGCTGCAGCTTCACCTTCGAGGCCGCGCTGCTGGAGGCGGGCCTGCCCGTGCGCCATATCGAGGCCGGCTCCAACGTGCCGATGTACCGCACGGACCGGGAGTGCCGGCCTGCCGGTGCCCTGTCCGGCCCGCTCGTCGTGTCGATGCGTCCGGTCCCGGCGAGCCAGGTGGCCGACGCCGTCCGGATCACCTCGCGGTATCCCGCCGTGCACGGTGCGCCGGTGCACGTGGGCGACCCGGCCGAGCTGGGCATCGCCGACCTGGCGGCCCCGGACTTCGGGGACGCGGTCGAGGTCCGTGACGGCGAGGTTCCCGTGTTCTGGGCGTGCGGCGTGACGCCGCAGGCCGCGGTGATGCGGTCGCGCCCGTCGTTCGCGATCGGCCACGCGCCGGGGCACATGGCGATCACCGACGCCCGGGACTCGAGCTACCTCGTGCCGTGACGTCGTCACGTGCGGGAGCCGGCGGACCGCTGGCGCCTCGCCACCCGGCCCCACGCCCGGACCAGGCGCGGCACGGCGTCGGCCAGCTCGGCCGGCGACCGCGTGAAGGTGAGCCGCACGCGCGAGGCCGCGCCGGCGTTGTCCGGCGTGAACAGCGGGCCCGCCGTGACGAGGGCGCCCTCCGCCGCGGCCGCGGCGGCGAAGGCCTGCGCGACCGGCCGGCCCAGGTCGACCCAGCAGAACAGCCCGCCCTGCGGCTCCGGGACGTCCCAGGGGAAGGACTGACGGAGCATGCCGACCAGCAGGTCACGGCGTTCGCGCAGCATGCGGCGCCGGCCCGCCATCACCTCGGCGCGGCGCCCGAGCAGCTCCGTCACGGCGAGCTGCTCCAGGACCGCCGTCGCGATGTCGGCCGACTGGCGCGCCCGCGCGAGCTGGGCGATCACCTGCGGGTGCGCCCGGATCCAGCCGACACGGAGCCCGCCCCAGAACGACTTCGAGGCCGACCCGACGCACACCACGTGCGGCGACGTCCCGTCCCCGGCGAACGCGGGCGGCGTGCTGTCGTCCGACAGCCCGAGCTCGACGAGCGTCTCGTCGCCCACGACCGTCACGCCGTGCCGTTCGGCGATCTCCCGGACCGCCGCGCGTTCGTCGGCGGACAGCACGAACCCCGTCGGGTTCTGGTAGTCCGGCACCAGGTACACGAGCCGCGGCCGGGCGCGGCGCACGGCAGAGGCGAGCTGGTCGACGTCGAGCGGCCCGGTGGGCACCCCGATCACGCGGCCCCCGGCGTCGCGCATGGCCTCCATGGCGTGGAAGTAGGTGGGCGACTCCACGAGCGCGCGGTCGCCGGGGCGCAGGTGGGTGTGCGCCAGCAGGGCGATCGCCTGCTGCGCGCCGGTCGTGACCAGGATCTCGTCGGCGGTGGTCGGCACGCCGCGCTCGCGGTACCGCGCGGCGATGGCCTCGCGCAGCGGCGCGAGGCCGTACGGCTCGTACCCGCCGGAGTCGAGGTAGGCGGGCATCCGGTCCAGCGCCCGCGCGAAGGCCTCGTGCAGCTCGGGCGGAGCAGGCGGCGTGGCCTGCCACAGGTCCAGGTGCCCGGCGTCGGGAACGAGGCCTGGCCGTCCGCCCCTGCGCAGGGCGTCGTCGGCCAGGGGCGCGTCCCCGCCGGAGGGCCGGCCCGGCCCCGGCTCGACGGCCCGTTGCGGCAGGGTCGTGACCGTGCCCGAGCCGACGCGGCTGACCGCGAAGCCGAGCTCCCGAAGCCGCGCGTACGCGCCGGAGGTGGTGGTGCGCGAGACGCTGAGCGTGGCCGCCAGCTCCCGCTCGCTGGGCAGGCGGGTGTGCGGCGCCAGCGTCCCCGACAGGACGGCGGCCCGGAGCGCGTCGGCAAGCGCCACGTAGGCCGGGCCGCCCGCATGCCACGTGCCGAGCAGGCGCGCGGCGGACGCGGGGGAGAGCTGGCGTAGTACGGTCGGAGACGCAGCGGACATGGGGCCACTCTTGCGCGATTGGCCATGGAAGACAAGGCCATTGGTCGGCACCATGGGTGGCATGACCACGACCACCGGCCGTCCGGCCGAGCACGCGCAAAGCCCCGTAGCCGTCCTGATGCACCCCGTGCGCCGGGGCACGCAGCTCCTGCTCGGGCTCGTGGGCTTCGGCGTCGCCACGGCGCTGATGCTGCACTCGGGCCAGGGCGCGATGCCCTGGGCGGTGCTGGACCAGGGCATCGTGGACCGCACGGGCCTGGCCTACGGATGGGTGGTGCTCGGGGTCGGGCTCCTGGTGATGCTCGCCTGGATCCCGCTGCGCCAGAAGCCGGGGATCGGCACGATCGTCAACATCATCGTCATCAGCCTGGTGATCGACCCGACGCTGTGGGTGCTGGAGCGGCTGCTGCCCGCTCCCGCGCTCCCGGCCGGGATCGGGCTGTCGCTGGGCGGGACCGTGCTGCTCGGGGTGAGCACCGCCGCCTACGTGGGCGCTCGGCTGGGGCCCGGCCCGCGCGACGGGCTGATGACCGGGCTGGTGCACCGGACCGGGTGGCCGGTCTGGCTGGTCAAGACAGTCCTCGAGGTCTCCGTCGTCGTGCTCGGCGTGCTGCTCGGAGGGACGTTCGGCTGGGCGACCGTCGTGTTCGCGTTCGGCGTCGGCCCGGTGGTGCAGGTCGCCGCGCGGTGGCTCGCGCCGTCCGGCCTGGCGGGCGGCCATTGACCTAACCTCGCCCCTACCCTTCGCCGTCGGCCGATAAACCTGCGAGCCTCGTTGAACGTGGTGGGGGGTATGAGCATCGACACCGAAGACACCGAGCGCACCACCGTGCGCGTGGCTCGATCGCGAGACGACGACTTCGTCGCGTTCGTCGAGACGGCCGGACCCTACCTCTACCGCACCGCATACCTCCTGGCCGGCGACAGCCACCGGGCGGAGGACCTGGTGCAGACCGCGTTCGAGCGCACCTACCGGGTCTGGGACACGGTGCGCGACGGCGAACCTCGCGCCTACGCCCGGCGTGTCCTGGTGAACCTGCGCATCGACACGTGGCGGCACACCCGGCGTGAGGTCGTGCCGGGCGACGACCACATCCCGGTGCGGGTCGCTCAGGACGGGTCTCGGGAGGTGGAGGTGCGGGATGCGCTCGTGCGCGCCCTCGCGCGGCTCGCGCCACAACAGCGGCGCGTAGTGGTGCTCCGACACCTGCTTGATCTTTCCGAGGCTGACGTCGCTGCGGAGCTCGGCCGGAGCGTCGGCACGGTCAAGGCGACCAACGCCCGCGCGCTGGAACGCCTGCGCGGCATGGTCGCGGGCGTCGACCTGGAGCTCGTCGACGCGCCCGCTGTGGACGCCGCCGCAGTGCTGCGCGACAGCCGGGCGGCGCTGCGCCGTCGTCGGGTGGCGCAGGGGACGACGTCGGGCGCGGCCGCGCTGCTCGTTTTGTGGTTCCTGGCGGGACCGGTGCGGGTGCCGGGCCTGGGGGAAGTCGCCCTGCCGGGGAGCGAGTGGTTCCGGGAGGTGACCGGCATCGAGCGGCTGCTCGACGACGCGGAGCCCGCGCCGGGCCCGACCGCCCCGGCCGTTCCCGCCGCGGAGGTGGCGCCGCTGCGCGAGACCTTCGCCGTCCTGGGCGACGAGACCGCTACGGCAACGCTCGCCGCGGACGGCTCGTACTTCATGGTGAAGTCCTCCCCGGATTCCGGGATGCCCGGGGTGCCGGACGGTGCCGGCTCGTCCGTGGTCGAGGCCGTGGAGATCCAGGAGGACGGGATCGCGCACGCCGTCGAGTACACAGGTTCGGGGCCGGTCGACGGCCGGGGCGCCAAGATTCTCGCGGCGGTACGCCAGGGTGCCCGCCTGGCCTGGGTCGAGTCACCGGTGGTCGACGGCGACCCGGACGTCTGGGAGATCCGCGTGTACGACGAAGGAACATCGAGGCCGTCTCCGGTGGCGGAGCACCACGCGTCCGACCAGCCGGCGGACGGCGCTGTCCTCAGCGACCCGTGGATCGGGCTCACCGCCGGACGAGTCGCCTGGCTGACCGTCGCTCCGGGACCGGACGGCGAGGGCGTGCGCACTGTCTCGGCGAAAGCCGTGGACGGCGAGGGCGACGAGCACGTCGTCGCGACGGATGTGCTGACGTTCGCGACCCACGACGACGAGGTGGTCACCACGACCGCGAAGACGGGCGCCGACGGTGTGACGCGGCACGCCATCACCTCCTTCCGCGACGACGGGCGCACGGAGATCATCCTGCCCGCCACCCCGGCCGAGCCTGGGGACGCGTCCGGCTGGGGCACCGAGCTCGCTGTCTCCGACAGGCTCGTGGCGTGGAACGACGGCGCCGCGGTCCACGTGCTCGATCGCAGGACGGGGCGGGAGCGGGCCTTCGAACCGGGAGCCCCAGGGGAAGTCGTGACGTCGATCGGCGTGTCGGCGGGCGACGTGGTGTGGAGCACGGCGGGTGAGGACGAGAACACCGCGTACCTGCTCGCCGACGCGCTCGGCGACGGACGGACCGAGGTCCTGGACCAGGGCGCCGGGGTGGGCTCGGTCGCGATCGCCGGGGACCTCGTCGCGTGGCGGGTGGAGGCCGTGGACACCGGTACGGCGTCGCTGCACCGAGCCCGGTTCGAGCGATGAGTGGCGAGGCGGCGACCTGGATCAGCCGCTCCACGCACTTGGTCCTTCCGGCGCGCAGAGAGGGTCGATTCGATTCGACTGTTTGTCATAGGGTGCGGCCATGGTCAACTATCGGTACCTCGGTCACAGTGGTCTCAAGATCTCGGAGATCACGTACGGCAACTGGCTCACGCACGGCTCGCAGGTCGAGAACGACGTCGCCTCGGCGTGCGTCCGCGCCGCCCTGGACGCGGGCATCACCACCTTTGACACGGCTGACGTGTACGCCAACACGGCCGCAGAGCAGGTGCTCGGCGACGCGCTGAAGGGCGAGCGCCGCGAGTCGCTCGAGATCTTCACCAAGGTCTACTGGCCCACCGGGCCCAAGGGCCCCAACGACACGGGCCTGTCGCGCAAGCACATCATGGAGTCCATCAACGGCTCGCTGACGCGCCTCGGCACCGACTACGTCGACCTGTACCAGGCGCACCGGTACGACGTGGAGACCCCGCTCGAGGAGACGATGCAGGCGTTCGCCGATGTCGTCCGGCAGGGCAAGGCCCTCTACATCGGCGTCTCCGAGTGGACCGCCGACCAGATCCGCGACGGCGCGGCCCTGGCCAAGGAGCTCGGCTTCCAGCTGATCTCCTCGCAGCCGCAGTACTCGATGCTGTGGCGGGTCATCGAGGACGAGGTCGTCCCGGCGTCGAAGGAGGCCGGCGTCTCGCAGATCGTGTGGTCGCCCATGGCGCAGGGCGTCCTGTCGGGCAAGTACCTGCCGGGTCAGCCGGCCCCCGCCGGCTCGCGGGCCACCGACGAGAAGGGCGGCGCGCAGACGATCAGCCGCTTCATGAACGACGAGACCCTGGCCGCCGTGCAGAACCTCAAGCCCGTTGCCGCCGAGCTGGACCTGTCGATGGCGCAGCTCGCCGTCGCGTGGGTGCTGCAGAACGACAACGTGGCCGCCGCGCTCGTCGGCGCCTCGCGGCCCGAGCAGGTCGCAGAGAACGTCAAGGCGTCGGGTGTGACCATCCCGGCGGAGCTGCTGAAGCAGATCGACGCGGCCCTCGACGGCGTCGTCGTGCGGGACCCGGCGAAGACCCTCGAGGGCATGCCCAAGAAGCGCCCCGCCTGATCGATCGTCACGAAGGAGAGCGCCTGTTCGGTCTCGACAGGCTCGACCACCGGTGGTCGAGCCTGTCGAGACCGGACAGGCGCTCTACTTCGCGGCAGTGTTCACTCGGCGCCTGCGCCCAGGAGGCGGTCGTATTCGGCCATGGCCGTCGCCACGGCGGTCTGGGCCCAGAAGCGGTGGTAGGTGAACTGCGGGACGTCGCCGCCGTCGAGGTACTCCTGCACCTCGGGGAACATCGGGTCGTCCTCGTAGAACGACCGGATGTCCAGGAACGAGACGCCCGCCGAAGCCTGGTCGCCGTTCGGGTAGGTGCCCGTCCAGCCCGGCGGGACGTAGACGCCGTCGCCGCCGGGCTGGTACTCGTCGTCGAACCGGCGGAAGTCGGCGCGGGACTCGACGGTGCCGATGCCCTTCGCGTCGCTGTTCTGCTCCCACATGGCGTCGAGCAGCGCCTTGGCGGTGTCCGCGGACTCCTGGTCGCCCGACACCGCGGCGTAGTAGGTGAGCGTGCGCGCGATCGCGCCGGCCACGCCGACGTCCTGCCCGTGGGACGTGACCTGGACGTGCAGGCCCGTGTTGGCCCCGGGGGTGCCCGGGTTCCAGGCGTCCGGGGCGCCGGACCAGGACAGCTCGGACGGCACCTGCCAGGAGTCGGCGGTCACGGTGATCTCGTCGAGCACCCAGGGCACCCACTTGTCGAGGATGGCCTTGGCCCGCTCGTCGCCCGTCTGCTGGTAGAGCTGGGCTATCCGCTCCACGCCCCAGCCCTGCATGCCGAACCACTGGTTCGACGGCGGGTCGTGGTAGACCGGCGCCTCGTCGTACACCATGTCGTAGAACGTGGGCGTGCCCGCGGGGTGCGAGCCGTAGGCCCCGTCGACGCTGTTGGTGGCGCCGCCCGCGATGCCGCCCTCGGCGGACTGCAGCCACTGGAAGAACTCGAGCTGCCGGTCCAGGCTGGTCGACCAGTCGTCCTTGGCGGTCGGGGACGCCGGCACCAGGTCGGCGTCGGTGGACAGGGCGTAGGCCGCGAGCGGGTTCTGGTAGCCGAAGTGGGCGTGCGAGGAGCCGATGCGCCAGGCCCAGGGGCCGCTCGTGTCCAGCGCGCCGCCCCAGGCGTAGTACCAGGACAGCAGGTAGTGCGCCGAGCTGCGCCCCGACCCGGGCGAACAGCTCGTCGACTCGCAGCCGATCTCCTTGAAGTACTTGTCGAACAGGGAGTACCGCAGGTAGTCGCCCATCTTGGACGCCTTGTCGACCGTGCCGGAGATCTCGCCGCCGGCGCCCTGCTCGGTCGCGAACTGCTTGGCCCAGTAGACGGCCTCCACGGCGCGGGCGTCGGCGTCGGGCGCGTTGGTGTACTTCCACTGGCGGGCGTAGCTCGCGTCGCCGGTGAACAGGTCCAGGTAGCCGTTCGGGCCGCCGTAGGAGAAGTCGTCGATGGCGGGCTGCGGGATCGTCTCCCAGACCGACTCCTGCGGGCCGCGCTGGAACGTGTTGATGTAGGACGTGCCCTCGTAGTCCGGGCCCAGCAGCTCCGAGGAGCCGGGCGCGGCGCCGAAGCCGTACACGTTGTCGACGTCGGCCAGCCAGTGCATGCCGTAGACCTCGCTGGTGCCGTAGGTCTGGCGGAGCTCCGCGCCGATCGGGTCCTGGCCCACCGCGACGCCCGAGTCGAGCCGGGACGGGTAGGCGCTCGGGTGGTTGTGCTCCGGGGCGTACGTGGCCGGGGACGCCGGGTTGTACGCGCCGTTGGTCGGCTGGTTCTCGGTGGTGGGGATCATGTACGCCTCGAGCGTGTCCCACGCGTGGTTGAACGGCTCCCAGTCGCCCGTGATCTGGCCGTACGACGTCTCCAGCCACAGCCAGAAGCTGTACGCCTCCGACGTCGTCTCGTGGCCGTAGTCCGGCGCCTCCACCAGGAGCGTCTCCGCCGAGTGGTACGGGATGCCCTGCGCGGAGAAGTAGCCGTTCGCGGGGTCGTGCATCTTCGCGTACAGCTCCAGGAACCGGTCCGCGTACTCGCCGGTCACGGCCCGGGGCGCCGCCCGCGTGGCGGGGTCCGGGCCGGCGCCTGCCGGATCGGCGTCGGCCGGGCCGGCGGCCGCGGGAAGGATGCCCAGGGCGCCCAGCGACAGGGCTGCCAGTGCTGCGGCGGCGAGGACTGACCGCCTTCGGACTCGGTTCATGGCGTGGCCTCCGGTGCGTGCGTCGTCGAACGGCACCCGCGGTGCGGGCGCACCTCAGACGGTCGGCGCGCGGGCCGGCGCAGGCAACGGACTTAACTGATTCACACGGGGCGCCGTCGAGCAGGGTGCGGCGGGTCAGTTCCGTGGTCCCGGATCCGCCGCACGCTTTAGAGTGGCGCACATGCTGCCCGTCACCTCCGTCCCCGCGCCCGGAGCGCGCGAGGACCGGCCGGCGGTGGCGGTTCTCGGGCCGGTCGCCGTCCTGTCCGACGCCGGTCCGGTCGCCCCGCGAGGCACCCGCGCCGCCGCCCTCGTGGCGCTGCTGGCGCTGGCCTCGCCCCGTGCGGTGACGGTATCGACGCTGATCGACGAGCTCTGGGCCGACGACCTGCCGGCCAACCCGCGTGCCGCCCTGCAGAGCCTCGTGTCCCGGCTCCGGTCGCTCGGCCCCGACGTGGTGCGGTCCACGCCCGCGGGATACGCGCTCGGCGGCCCGAGCGACCTGGACCGGGCGCGGGCGGCTTCCGTCCGTGCCCGGGAGCTGCTGGAGAGCGGGCCCGGCAGCGGCCTGCACGACGGCAGCAGCCTGCACGACGGCCGGGCGCACGACGGTGGACCGCGGGACGCCGCGGCGCGTGCCGGTGCCGCCGTCGACGCGGCCGCCCTGCTCGACGCCGCCCTCGCGCTCTGGCGCGGCGAACCCGGCGACGGCCTGGACGGCGCCGCGCCCGGCATCACCGCGGAGCTGCAGGAGGCCGCCGGACGGCTGCGCGGCGAGCTGACCTCGCTGCGCCGTCGGGCCGCCGTCGCCGCCGAGGACCACGCGAGCGCGGCCGCGCTCGGCGCCGAGGCCCTGGCCGCGAACCCGCTCGACGAGGACGCGGCGCGCGACCTCATGACCGCCCTCGCGGCGTCGGGCCGGCCGGACGAGGCCGTGCGGGTCTTCGGCCGGTTGCGGCACGCGCTGGTCGCCGAGCTGGGTACCGACCCCGCGCCGGACCTGGTGGCCCTGCACGCGCGGATCGCCGCGAGCGCCGCCAACCCGGCCCCGGGAGCCACCCGGACCAGCCGGCCGGCCGACGGCGGACGGCAGGGCGGCGGCCGCTTCGTGCGCGGCCTGCGCGCCGCCGCAACGCCGCTGATCGGGCGCGACGGCGACGTGCGCGCCGTCGTCGGGGAGCTGGGGCGGCACCGGGTGGTGACGATCCTCGGTGCGGGCGGGCTGGGCAAGACCCGGCTGGCTCAGGAGGTGGCGCGCACGGTCGCCGAGGACGGGGCCGCACCGGCGTCGGGCCCGCTGGGCGGGCTGTCGATAGCGGTGGCCGAGCTGGCGGGCGTGCGTTCCGACGACGACGTGGCCCTGGCGATCGCGGACGGCCTGGGCGTGTCGTCGTCGGCGCGCCTGGCCGACCGTCTGCTGGCCGGTGACCTGCACGACCGCATAGTGGAGCGGGCGCGGAACGCCCGGATCCTGCTGGTGCTGGACAACTGCGAGCACGTGCCGGACGGCGCGGCCCGCTGGGCGGACGTCCTGCTCTCCGTCGCGCCGGGGATGCGGATCCTGGCCACGAGCCGCGCGCCCCTGCAGGTCGCCGCCGAGCAGGTGTACCCGCTGGCCCCGCTCGCCTCGTCGGACGCGTCGGGCGAGTCGGGGCCCGGAGCCCGGGGTCCCGCGGTCGAGCTGTTCCGCCAGCGGGCGCTCGCGGCCCGGCCGGGTGCCCAGCTTCCGGACGACGTGGTGGCCCGTCTCTGCGACCGGCTCGACGGTCTGCCGCTGGCCATCGAGCTGGCCGCGGCCCGCATGCGCACCCTGTCGGTGGAGGAGATCGAGCGGCATCTCGGTGCCCGGTTCGCGCTGCTGCGCGGCGGCGACCGGACGGTGCCCGACCGGCACCGCACGCTCGAGGCGGTCATCGAGTGGAGCTGGAACCTGCTGGAGCCCTCGCAGCGCGAGCTGTGGCGGCGCGTGTCGGTGCTGCCGGACGGGCTGTCGGCGCAGGCAGCGGCCGCGCTGGGCCGGCCCGGCGCGACGGCGGACGCCGACGCGGGTACGGACCGCGGCGTCGAGCCCGGTCCCGGACCGGCGCCCGTCCAGGTGGAGGCAGCCCCGCTCGACGTCCTCGACGACATCGACGGGCTGGTGACCCAGTCGCTCCTGGTGGTCGAGGAGAGCGCCGCCCCCTCGACCGAGAACCCGGCCGGGGGGTCGGCCCCGCCGTCCGCGCCCGTGCGCTACCGGATGCTGGAGACGGTGCGCGAGTTCGGCCTGCTGCGGCTCACGGAGACGGGGGAGGACGACGTCGTCCGCGACGCGCTGTTCGCCTGGGCCAAGGGCGTCGCCCGGGGTTGCGCCGCCCGCATGCTGGGGCCCGGCCAGGTCGCGGCGGTCGCGGAGCTGCGGCGCGAGCACGAGAACCTGCTGTTCGCCCTCCGGTGGGCGGCGCGGGCCGGGCGGCCGGACGTCGTCGTGCACGGCTACGTGGCACTCGGCGGGGCGTGGACCCTGCGCGGGGCGGAGGAGCGAGCCGCCGACCTGGCCCCCGCCGTGCTCGACGCCGTCGCCGGCCGCACGGTGCCGCCGGACGAGGCCGACATCACCGCGCTCGCGCTCACCTACGCCGCGGCCACCACCGCGTTCTCCGGGACAGGGGCGAACCTGCGCGCGCAGGCCCGGCTGCGGCGGCTGCTGCGCGACCACGGGGACACGCTGAGCTACCGGACGCGCGCGGTCGCGGGCATGCTGCTGGTCCCCGCGACGGAGACCATGGCACGGGCGGGCGAGTCGGCCGACCCGCTCGTCGCGTTCCTCGCGCACCTCGGTGCCTCGCAGGAGGCTGAGAACCGGGGCCTCCTCGCCGAAGCCCTGGTCAGCGGGGAACGGGCCTACCACCAGGCGCTCGAGATCGGCGACGTCGCGTGCCCCGCCGGGGCCGCCATGTTCCTCGCCGGCGTGGCGAGCGAGTCGGGCGACACCCGGACCGCCGCCCGCTGGGCCGCGATCGCCCGCCCGGGCCTGACGGCGCTCGCGGCCGTGGGCGCACTGCGGCAGCTCGACTGGGTGGACCTGGCCGCGGCCCTCGACGCGGGCGACCTGGCGGAGGCCGACCGGATCTGCGAGCGGCTCGACCGCACTGGGACGAATGCCGACGAGTCCGACCCCGGTGGGGTCGAGGCGCGCGCGGTCGCCGGGGCGGGCCGGGCCGAGATCGCGTACGCGCGCGGGGACGCGGCGGCGGCGCTCGCCCGGTACGAGGAGGCGGTCAGCAGCTTCGCCGGCGTGCCGAGCGCGCTCGCCGGCATCCGCGGGGACAACACCGGTGGGTCACCGGGAGCGGTGGCCGGACCGGGGCCGGACCCGACCGCGCCCTGGGCGGTGATCCTCGGGTCGGCGTGGGCCTTGCGGCTCGTCGGAGCCGGGCAGGACGCGCGGGCGCGCGAGGTGGCCGACGTCGTGCGCCGTCGTGCCGTGAGCCTGTACCGGGACTGGATGCGGGACGTCGCCGACCATCCGGTGCTCGGCGCGATGTGCGTCGGCGTGGGTGCCGTGCTCGCCCTGGGTGCGCCCGGGGCCGACGTCGGCGGACCCACGCCGGAGGACGGCCTGGAGCTGCTGTCCCTGGCCGAGGCGCTCGGCTCGCGGGAGGACTTGCAGGCGCTGCGCCGCGCGCCGGTCCTGGCCGCCGCTGAGGCCCGGTTCGGGACCGTCGCGGTCGCGGACGCGCGGGCCGCTGCCGCGGCGATCGACCGGGGCATGCTGGCGGAGCACGTCCTGACGACGCTGGAGCGCCTCGAGCTGTAACCCGGGCACGCGCCGTCGAACGAGCCTCGTTGGTCGAGCCTCGTTGGTCGAGCTTGTCGAGACCTGGGTCTCGACAAGCTCGACCACCGAGTGCCCGTCAGGCCTTGCGGAGGTAGCTGCGGACCGCGATCGGGGCGAAGACCACCACGACGACCGCCGCGCTCAGGAGCGTCCAGCCGACGTCGCCGGTGACCACGCCCTCGTTCGCGAGCGAGCGCACCGCGGACACCAGGTGGGACACCGGGTTGATGTTGACGAACGCCTGCATCCAGCCCGGCAGGGTGTCGACCTCGACGAAGGCGTTCGACAGGAACGTCAGCGGGAACAGGACCATGAACGAGACGCCCTGCACGAACGTGGCCGAGCGCGCGATCACGCCGATGTAGGCGAAGATCCAGCTCAGCGCCCACGCGCAGACGATCACGAGCAGCCCGGCGAGCGCCACGCCGCCGAAGCCGCCGCCGGGCCGCCAGCCCATGACCACGCCGGTCAGGAACGTGATGGTGGTCGCGACGACGTACCGGACGGTGTCGGCGAGCAGGGCGCCGGCCAGCGGTGCGATGCGGGCGATCGGCAGGGAGCGGAACCGGTCGAACACGCCCTTGTCCATGTCCTCGCGGAGCTGGACGCCGGTCACCACGGAGGCCGTGATGACGGTCTGCGCGAGGATACCGGGGATGATCAGCGGCAGGTAGGCGCCGACGCTCCCGGAGACGGCGCCGCCGAACAGGTACGTGAACATCAGCGTGAAGATGATCGGCTGGAAGGTCACGTCGATGAGCTGTTCCGGCGTGTGCCGGACCTTGAGCAGGCCGCGGTAGGCCATGGTGAACGACTGCGAGACCGTGGCGGCGAGCCCGACCCGGGTCGGCTGGATGGTGGTCGTGTGGGGTGCCTGGGTGAAAGTGGCGGTGGTCATGCGGTCACCTTCTCGGTGTCGTTCGAGCTGCCGGGGCTGGACTGCCCGGCGGGGGCGCCGTCGTCGGACGCCGCGTGGCCCGTGAGGGTCAGGAAGACCTCGTCCAGGCTCGGCTTGTCCAGGCTGACGGAGGAGATGGACACGCCCGCGTCGCGGAAGCGGACGAGCAGGTCGGCGACGGCCTCCGCGTGGGGCACCGGCACGGTGATCCGCCGCCCTTCGGGGGCGACCGCACCCGCGGTGCCGAACACCTGCTGCACCAGGCTCAGCGCGGTGCCGAGGTCGCCCTGCTCCGCGATGCCGACCTGCAGCGACTGGGCGCCGACGGTTGCCTTGAGCTCGTCGGCGGTCCCCTCGGCGACGACGCGGCCGTGGTCGATGACGGCGATCCGGTCGGCGAGCTGGTCGGCCTCGTCGAGGTACTGGGTCGTGAGCAGCACCGTGGAGCCGTCGGCGACCAGGCGGCGGATGGTGTCCCACATCTGGTTGCGGGTGCGCGGGTCCAGGCCGGTGGTGGGCTCGTCGAGGAAGATGAGCGGCGGCCGGGCGATGAGGCTCGCCGCCAGGTCGAGCCGGCGGCGCATGCCGCCGGAGTAGTTGCGCAGCGGGCGCTTGGCGGCCTCCGTCAGGGAGAACTCCTCCAGGAGCTCCGCGGACTTGGCCCGCGCTGCGCGCGTGGACAGGCCGAGCAGCCGCCCGAAGACGACCAGGTTCTCGGTGGCGCTCAGCGTCTCGTCGACCGACGCGTACTGGCCCGTCACGCCGATGAGGGAGCGGACGGCGGCGCCCTCGCGGACGATGTCGTGGCCGAAGACGCGCGCCTCGCCGCCGTCGGGCCGCAGCAGGGTGGCGAGCATGCGGATCGCTGTGGTCTTGCCCGCGCCGTTCGGCCCGAGCACCCCGTAGACGGTCCCGGTACGGACGGTGAGGTCGACGCCGTCCACGGCGCGGTTGTCGCCGAAGATCTTGACGAGGCCCTGTGCCTCGATCGCGTTCGTGTTCATGGCCCCAGCGTGCGCGGGGCCGCTCGCACGGGACTGTCAGGGCGCTGTCACGACTCCGTCAGGTGCTCGCGCCGCGGTCGGACGCCGAGGCGGTCGCGAAGACGTCCCGCCACGTGTTGAACACGTCGTCGATCGTGGCGCGGGCAAGGCTGACACCGAACGCCCGGTACGCACGCTCTCGGACCGAGGGATCTGCCAGCAGGAGTGCGAGCCAGCTACGTCCGGTCTGCACGCTCTCACCGATCGTGTCGTGACCCTCGAAGGGGGCGAACAGCTCGGAGACTTCTGTGACAGGCGTGGACGCCATCAGCCGCCAGAGGTCGCCGACGTCCTTGTCACGGAGCCGGTCACGGTCAGTGTCGATCAGGCGTTCGCCGATCTTGTCGACTTGGCGCAGATCAGCGCGGCGACGCCGGCCACGTTGACCAGGACACTAGTCGTCGGATCGGCAAAGTCGGGCACGGTCATGACGGACCGGTCGAACGCACTGAGCTCGAGCCCGGTCGCGCTGCCGACACACATCTTTCCGTGGTGGTCGCGGAGGGCGGGAACACCCCGGCGCTGCTTTCCGGCAGATCCCGAGAGCGCCTTGCCGGCGAGGAGGTCCGCCCTCTCGCGATACCTGCGCCGGCCCGTGCGATCGGTGTACGGGCTGCGGCCCCACTGGCCCGGCCGAGAAGCAACCCGGAGCTCGTAGCCCGCGCCGGTCAGCAGCGCATCCAGGCTCGGTGACGATGCGACAAGGCCGGGCGTGACCCCGAGGTCGCCATCACCGGTGCTGTCGATCGGAGCGATGACGTCTGCGGTCCGCAGGATGACGGCGTGGCCACCCACAAGCGTCAGCGATCCGGCGTGTTCCGCAAGGACGGAGACAGCGTTGATGACCGCGCGGCGGCTCCACTCGAACTCGCCGACCGGCTCGGCCGACGGCATGGGGAGGGCCATCGTCAGTCCCGCCCATAGAGCGCGTCCGCTTGCTCGGGCATGCGCCCGATGCCGCCGTAGCAGTCGAAGGCGACCTGGGGGAGGGCTGCGACGCAGACTCCGTCGAGATCCTGTCGGCCGACCTCGCAGATGTCGTCGAACGGCAGGAGCGTTACTCGTGCACCAGGAGTCTCAGCCGGAAGCGGGTCGAGCTCCCCGACATCGATGGCCATGTCGACGTCGTCGACGTAGAAGACCGGCCACGACTCAGTTGCGCTCGGCGAGTACCAGTTGGCCGCGGCGTCGCCGGTGAGGGCGTACTCGATCTCCTCGCGGCGGAAGAGGTCTGCGAGCGTCTTCCATGTGGCGGCGGGCCGGCAGTCCACACCGCCGGCCCGCCGGTACAGTCGCGCCACTGTCGCGGCGCGGAACAGGAGGTCCGGTTCACGACCCGGCGCGACCTTTCCGTCGTCATCGACCAGGCCGATCGCGCCCCAGCGGTCGAGCCAGCGCGAGATGCCGAACGGGCGCCGGACGTCAAGATCGGGGTCGATTGCCAGGCGTGCGGCTGCGATGGCTGCGGGGTCCGATGCCTGGATCGGTGCCAGCGGCTCACCCAGGACCGTGAGAAGAGTCTGAGCGACCTCGAACGACGGGCTGACCGCCCCGGACTCGATCCGGTTGATGGTGGTCGCCGCGACGCCGACCATGGCAGCAAGCTGCCGGGCGCTCAGGCTGTTGGCCCGGCGCAGTGTCGAGACGCGTTCGGCAAGGTCCATGGGACCCACCGTAGTCGACGTGATGCAAATATGCACCACCATAGGTGTGCTGGCGACGTGCGTAGCCGCCAGGCCTTCATGTCACCGCACCCGCGTCGTCAGCCACACCCGCGTCGTGCCCGCGATCAGCACCGCCGCGCCGATCATGTGCAGCCCCACCAGCAGCTCGGGCAGGTCGTTGAAGTACTGCACGTACCCGATCAGCCCCTGCGCCAGCGTGATGCCGAGCAGGGTCAGCGCGGCCCGGCGCACCGGGGCGGGACCGCTCCGCATGCTGATCAGGTAGGCCACGAGGACCGCGAGGAACGCCCACACCGCCGCGGCGTGCCACTTCGTCAGCAGTGCGGGGTCGACGGCGATCCGGTAGCCCACCTCGGCGTCACCGCTGTGCGGGCCGGCACCCGTGGTGAGCACGCCGAGCACGACCACGACGGCGGTCAGCGCGGCCAGGCCCCAGGCCAGGGCGCGTACCCGCGGTCCCACGACGAGGGTCGGGGCCTCGTCGCCCTCGGCGTGCCGGTGGAGCACGTACAGGGAAGCGGCCACCAGAGCGCCCGAGACGCCGAAGTGCAGCGAAACCCAGCCGGGGTGCAGGTGCAGCAGCACCACGACGCCGCCGATCAGGGCCTGCGCCAGCACGCCCACGATGGGCACCACGCCGAGCGCGCGATAGGACGCGGAGCGCTTCAGATCCGTGCACACGGCCACCGCGACCAGCACCGCGATGATGCCCAGCACACCGGTCAGCGTGCGGTTGCCGAACTCGATGTACGGGTGCAGCGTCGTGGCCTCGTGGAACTGCGGGGTGAACTGCCCCGGCTCGCACTGCGGCCACGTGGAGCAGCCCAGGCCCGACTCGGTCAGGCGCACGGCGCCGCCGGTCCCGATGATGCCGATCTGCCCGACCAGGTTCGCGATGAGCACGGCGCGGGTCCAGTGCCGGAAGCGGTCGATGCGTCCGGCGAGCGCGGCGAACCGGGACGTGGGGGCGGCGGGTGCGGTCACGGTCCCACGGTAGTGCCCGACGACGGCGTCGCGCCCCGCGCACGGGCCTCACCGGATGTGATTCTCGCCCGTGTGAGTCGGCGAAGTAGAGCGCCTGTCCCGCTTCCGCACGAGGCTCGCCTCGTTGGAAAGGGACAGGCGCTCTACTTCGCCGACGACCGTCAGAGGCCTGCCACGTTCAGCAGCAGGTTGGGCGAGCCCGTGCCCGGGTCCGTGACGACGTCCGGCAGGGCGGCACCCGTCAGGGCGTCACCGACCTCGGCCGGCGTGGCGGCGGGGTTGCCACCCAGCACGAGCGCTGCGGCGCCCGTGACGTGCGGGGTGGCCATCGAGGTGCCGCTGATGGTGTTCTCGTCGGTGTCGCTGGTGTACCAGGCCGACGTGATGTCGGTGCCCGGCGCGAAGATGTCCACGCAGGTGCCGATGTTCGAGTAGGAGGCGCGGGCGTCCGTGTCCTCCGTGGCGCCCACTGTGAGCGCCTCCGGGGTCGAGCTCGGCGAGCCGTCGCAGGCGTCGGCCCCGCTGTCGTTGCCGGCGGCGAGGGCGAAGGTGACGCCGTCCGCGACGGCCGCGGACACGGCGTCGTTCACGGCCTGCGAGAAGCCGCCGCCGAGCGACATGTTGGCCACGGCCGGCTCGCCGGCCTCGTGGTCGGCGGTCACCCAGTCGATGCCGGCGATCACGCCGTCGAAGCTGCCGGAGCCCTCGCAGTCGAGGACGCGGACCGCGACGAGCGAGACGTCCTTGGCGACGCCGTAGTCCGTGCCGCCGACGGTGCCCGCGACGTGCGTTCCGTGGCCGGCGCAGTCGGTGGCGTCGTCGTCGCCGTCCACGGTGTCGGTGCCGCTGACCGCGCGGCCGCCGAAGTCCTCGTGGGTCGTCAGGATGCCCGTGTCCACGATGTACGCCGTCACGCCGGTGCCCGCGTTCCCGTACGTGTACGTGTCGTCGAGCGGCAGGTCCGCCTGGTCGATGCGGTCCAGGCCCCACGAGGGGACCGGCGACTGCGTGTCGGTCGCCGTCATCACGCGGTTCTGCTCCACGTACGCGACCGACGGGTCGGCCTCGAGCTGCGCGGCCTCGCTCGCCGACATCGACGCCGAGAAGCCGCGGACCGCGTTGGTGTACGAGTGGCGCACCTCGCCGCCGTACTTCTTTGCGAGGCCGTTGGCTGTGCTCCGGACCTCGGCCTTGGCGACATCGCGGTCCTTGAGGACGACGATGTACGAGTCCTCGATCAGCGCGCCCGCGACGGGTGCTGGCGCCTCGTCCGGTGTCGCCGAGGGCGTCATGGCCGCTGCGGCCGGGGCCGCGGCGAGGGCGATAGCGATACCGGCGCCGACGATCAGCCGACGGCGGTTGCTGTGAGTGGAAGTCACGCTGCCTCCTGGGGAGTGTAGGTGAAATGCACCCTAAACCGGCAAATTTCACCCGCCAACCCCACGAATTGGTCATACCTTCCGCGTATGGGGTCGGGTATGTGTTTACCCGGATGAGGTCGGCGAAGCAGTCGGCGACCGGTCAGTGCCAGCGGAAGAGGCGGGCCGCACCGGCGCCGAGTGCGGCGGTCCAGCCCAGCAGGACCACCACCGAGAACGGCGGGACGGCGCCGTGCAGCAGGGCGCCGCGCATAGCCTCGCCCAGGGCGCCCGACGGCAGCAGGACCGCGGCGTGCGCCAGTGGCCCGGCGAGCTGCGCGGCGGGCAGCAGCACGCCGCCGCCCACGGTGAGCAGCACGAGCACGAGATTGGCCACGGCGAGCACGCCCTCGGCGCGCAGGGTCCCGGCCAGCAGCAGCGCCAGGGCGGTGAACGCGGCGGTCCCCAGCAGCCCCGCGCCGACGACGGCGGGCAGCGCACCGAGCTCCGGATGCCACCCGAGGGCCAGCGCGACGCCGGCGATGACCAGCACCTGCACCACCTCGACGGCCAGCACGCCGAGCACCTTGCCGGCCAGCAGCCCGGTGCGGCCCAGCGGGGTGGTGGCCATGAGGCGCAGGACGCCGTTGCGCCGGTCGAACGCTGTGGCGATCGCCTGGGACGTGAACGCCGTCGACATCACGGCCAGCGCGAGCACGCCCGGCGTCACGAAGTCGATTCGCGAGAACCCCTGCGTGTCGATCTCCAGGAACGACGTGCGCACCAGGCCCACGAGCACCAGCACGGGCAGCACTATCGTCACGAGCAGCTGCTCGCCGTTGCGCAGGATCGCGCGCGTCTCGAACGCGGCCTGGGCCGCGATCCGGCGGACGGCGGGTGCGGCGGCCGGGGCGGTCGCGGCGCGCGGTTCCTGGCCCTGCCGGACGGCGACCCGTGAGCCGGCCCCGCCGTCCGGCCGCTGTGCGACGCTCATCGCAGGTTCCTCCCCGTGAGGTCGAGGAACACGTCCTCGAGGGTGCGGGCACCGGTGGTGACCGACCGGGCGAGCACACCGCGCTCGGCGAGCCAGCTCGTGACGGCCGCGAGCGTCGCGGGCTCCACGGCCCCGGTGAGGACATAGACCCCGGGCTCGCTCTGGACGGCGGCCCACCCCCCACCTTCGCTCCGTTGAGTGCTGGGTATTTGTTGGGTTGGCACGTGCTGACTCGACAAATATCCAGCACTCAACGAAGCGAGGAGGTCTGTCAGGTCTAGGTTCGGGGTGGCCTCGATGCGGATGGTTCCCGGGTTACCGGCCCCGTCGGTCAGCTCGCGGACCGTTCCGGAGGCGATCACGCGGCCGTGGTCCACGACGTGCACGTGGTCGGCCAGGTCGGCGGCCTCGTCCATCAGGTGGGTGGTCAGCACGATGGCGACGCCGTCCGCACGCAGCTCGCGCACGAGGTCCCACACGGCGCGCCGGCTCTGCGGGTCCATGCCGGCGCTGGGCTCGTCCAGGAACACGACGTCGGGCCGCCCGACGACCGCCGCGGCCAGCGCGACCCTCTGCCGCTGCCCGCCGGACAGGCGGCGCACGGTGGTGCGGGCGAAGCCGTGCAGGCCCAGCCGCTCGGCGAGCTCGTCCACGGGGCGCGGCGTCGCATACATGGCGGCGACGTGGCGCAGCAGCTCCAGCGCCCGGACCCCGGTGGGCAGGCCGCCGTCCTGCAGCATGACGCCGACGCGGGGGCGCAGGGCGCGCGCGTCGGCGACGGGGTCGAGGCCCAGCACGCGGACGCTGCCGCCGTCGGGGGAGCGCAGGCCCTCGCAGCACTCGATGGTGGTCGTCTTGCCCGCGCCGTTGGGGCCCAGGACGGCGGTGACGGCGCCCGGGCGGGCGACCAGGTCGAGGCCGTCCACGACCGCGCGGCCGTCGTAGCGTTTGACGAGGCCGCGAACCTCCACGGCGACAGCGTGGCCGGAGCCGGCGGCCGCGTCGGCAGGGCTGGTCGTGGTGGCACCCGCTGCGGCCGCCTGGACGGGGTCGAGCGCGGGCGCGTCGGACAGGGGCACCGCTCAATGGTAGGCGGCGGCACGAGGGGCGTCGTCGTACTAGGTGACCTGGGTGTGGACCGCACGTGTGAGATGTGTCGCGATCGGCCCGAACTGAGGGTCGCCTTCCTTGCGCATCTCGAATTAGGGAACAAGGATGTGATCAAAAGCATTGGCGTCTGCGAAGGCGTGCACACCGGGGTGAAGTTTGCCCCCGGACCGACGTGAGGGAGGTGACCAGCATGAGCGCACCGACACAGGTGTCAGCCGGGCACGTGGCGAGCCACGAGACCGACGGCACCACCCGCCGTCGGGTGCTCGAGCTCGTCGCGTCCCGCGGCCCGGTCACCGCCGGCGCCCTCGCCGCGATCCTGGAGCTGACGGCCCCGGCCGTGCGCAGGCACCTGACCCTCCTGGAGGAGGACGGCAAGATCACCGTCCACGAGGCCTCGCGGTTGGGCACCCCCCGCCGCGGGCGTCCCGCCCGGCGGTACGTTGTCACGAGCGGCGGCCAGTCCGAGCTGGCGGGCGGCTACCAGGAGATCGCCCGGCAGGTCCTCCGGTTCCTGCGGGAGACGGGCGGGAGCGAGGCGGTGGCCGGCTTCGCCAAGGAGCGGTACGACGCCGTCTCCCGCAGCTACGCGCCGCACCTCACCGCACAGACCGCCGAGGGCCGGGCCGCGCAGCTCGCCCAGCTCCTGTCGGCCGACGGGTACGCCGCCTCAGTACGTCCGGTCCCGGCGCCGCTGACCGGCCCCACGGCCGGAACGGTCGCCCGTGCGGTCCAGCTCTGCCAGGGGCACTGCCCGGTCCAGCATGTGGCCGAGGAGTTCCCCGAGCTGTGCGAGCAGGAGGCCCGTGCGTTCAGCGAGCTGCTGGGCTCGCACGTCCAGCGCCTCGCGACCATCGCGGGCGGCGCGTACGCCTGCACCACGAACATCCCCGTGAACATTCCCTTGCACACCCCCGCGACGAACATCCCCGCGACGACCCCCACCGAAGGAAAGTGATGAGCGCAGAGACGCAAGCGCCAGAGCAGCGCTCCGACGATGAGATCATCGCCAGCATCGGCTCGTACGAGTACGGCTGGCACGACAGCGACGCCGCGGGCATGTCCGCGCAGCGAGGCCTGAGCGAGGAAGTGGTCCGCAACATCTCGGCCCTGAAGAAGGAGCCCGAGTGGATGCTGAACCAGCGCCTCAAGGCCCTGCGTCTCTTCGGCAAGAAGCCGATGCCGAGTTTCGGTGCGGACCTGTCGGGCATCGACTTCGACAAGATCAAGTACTTCGTGCGCTCCACGGAGAAGCAGGCCACGTCCTGGGAGGAGCTGCCCGAGGACATCAAGGCCACGTACGACCGGCTCGGCATCCCCGAGGCTGAGAAGCAGCGCCTCGTCGCGGGCGTCGCCGCCCAGTACGAGTCCGAGGTCGTCTACCACCAGATCCGCGAGGACCTGGAGCAGCAGGGCGTCATCTTCGTCGACACCGACACCGGCCTGCGCGACTACCCGGAGCTGTTCCAGGAGTACTTCGGCACGGTCATCCCGTCGGGCGACAACAAGTTCGCCGCGCTGAACTCGGCCGTGTGGTCGGGCGGCTCGTTCGTCTACGTGCCGCCGGGCGTGCACGTGGAGATCCCGCTGCAGGCCTACTTCCGGATCAACACCGAGAACATGGGTCAGTTCGAGCGCACGCTGATCATCGCCGACGAGGGCTCGTACGTGCACTACGTCGAGGGCTGCACGGCGCCGATCTACACGTCGGACTCCCTGCACTCGGCGGTCGTCGAGATCATCGTGAAGAAGAACGCCCGCGTGCGCTACACGACGATCCAGAACTGGTCGAACAACGTGTACAACCTGGTCACCAAGCGCGCCACGGCCGCTGAGGGTGCTCAGATGGAGTGGGTCGACGGCAACATCGGCTCGAAGGTCACCATGAAGTACCCGGCGATCTACCTGCTGGGCGAGCACGCCCGCGGCGAGACGCTGTCCATCGCCTTCGCGGGCGAGGGCCAGCACCAGGACGCCGGCGCCAAGATGGTGCACGCCGCGCCGAACACGGTGTCGTCGATCGTCAGCAAGTCCGTGGCGCGCGGCGGCGGCCGCACGTCGTACCGCGGTCTGGTCCAGGTGCTCGAGGGCGCCACCCACTCCGCGTCCAACGTCCTCTGCGACGCGCTGCTGGTGGACCAGATCTCCCGCAGCGACACCTACCCGTACGTGGACGTCCGCGAGGACGACGTGTCCATGGGGCACGAGGCCACGGTCTCGCGGGTGAGCGAGGACCAGCTGTTCTACCTCATGTCCCGGGGTCTGGAAGAGACCGAGGCCATGGCCATGATCGTGCGCGGGTTCGTCGAGCCCATCGCGCGCGAGCTGCCCATGGAGTACGCACTCGAGCTCAACCGCCTCATCGAGCTGCAGATGGAAGGGTCCGTCGGCTGACATGACTCTCACGACCGATCACTCGCGCGCTGTTGCCGACGGCGCCCACACGCACGGCGCCGTCAAGCCCCAGGGCTCGCGAGCAGAGCGCCTTACGTCGTTCTCCCTCGAGGACATCCCCGTCCCGAACGGCCGCGAGGAGGAGTGGCGCTTCTCCCCGGCCGACCGCCTCCAGCCGCTGTTCCAGGCGGACCTCGGCAACTCGGGGGTCACGGTCCAGGTGACCGCGGCCCCCGAGGTCAAGGTGGAGACCGTCGCTCGCGACGACGCCCGCCTCGGCACCGCCGGCAAGCCCGGCGACCGCACCGCCGTCACCGCGTGGAACGCCTTCGAGCAGGCCACGATCGTGACGATCCCCAAGGAGGCGGTGACCTCCGAGGTCACCTCCGTGCGCCTTGAGGGGGTCTCGACAGGCTCGACCCCCGAGGCGACGGCGGCCCACGTGCTGGTCCGCGCCGAGCAGCACAGCGAGTCCGTGGTGGTCATCGACCACGCGGGCGTCGGCCTGCTGAGCGAGACCATCGAGATCGTCGTCGAGGACGGCGCGCACCTCACCGTCGTCAGCGTCCAGGACTGGGCCGACGGCGCCGTGCACGCCTCCTCGCACCGGGCCCGCCTGGGCCGCGACGCCAAGCTCAAGCACGTGGTGGTCACGTTCGGCGGCGACGTCGTGCGCATCACGCCGGACGCCGAGTTCACCGCCACCGGCGGCGAGGTCGAGATGGTGGGCCTCTACTTCGCGGACACCGACCAGCACCAGGAGCACCGCCTCTTCGTGGACCACGCGGTGCCGGACTGCAAGTCCCGCGTGACCTACAAGGGCGCCCTCCAGGGGTCCGGCGCGCACACCGTGTGGGTGGGCGACGTCCTGATCCGGGCCAACGCCGAGAACACCGACACCTACGAGCTCAACCGCAACCTCGTCCTGTCGGACGGCGCGCGCGCGGACTCCGTGCCGAACCTCGAGATCGAGACCGGCGAGATCGCCGGCGCCGGCCACGCCAGCGCCACCGGCCGGTTCGACGACGAGCAGCTCTTCTACCTCCAGGCCCGGGGCATCCCCGAGGTCGAGGCCCGTCGTCTCGTCGTGCGCGGCTTCTTCGCCGAGCTCATCCACGAGATCGGCGTCCCGTCGGTCGAGGAGCGTCTGCTCGCCTCCATCGAGGCCGAGCTGGAGAAGTCGATGAGCGTGATCACCGGGGCACCGGCCGCATGACCGCGCAGCTGGCCTGCATGACCGACGACCTGGGACCGGAGGAGGCGATGCTCGTGGAGCTCGACGGCGCCGACGGCGCCCCGGTCCCGGTCGCCGTCGCACGCGACGCGGACGGCAACTTCCACGCCCTCTCGGACATCTGCTCCCACGGCGCCGTCTCGCTGTCCGACGGCGAGGTGGAGGGCTGCCTCGTCGAGTGCTGGCTGCACGGTTCCCAGTTCGACCTGCGGACCGGTCAGCCGGTCCAGCTCCCGGCGGTGCGCCCCGTGCCCGTCTACCCGGTGACCGTCGACGGCGAGCGGGTGCTCGTCGACATCGACGTCACCGTGCCCGTCTCCTGATCCATTGACTTTCGCAAGCTAACCCTGGAGTAACCGATATGCCCACCCTCGAGATCCGCGACCTGCACGTCAGCGTCGAGACCAAGGAAGGCCCCAAGCCGATCCTGCGCGGCGTCGACCTGACGATCGCCAGCGGCGAGACCCACGCGATCATGGGCCCCAACGGCTCGGGCAAGTCCACCCTCGCGTCGGCGCTCGCCGGCCACCCCAAGTACACGGTCACCTCGGGCACCGCCACGCTCGACGGCGAGGACCTCCTGGCGATGAAGGTCGACGAGCGTGCCCGCGCCGGGCTCTTCCTCGCCATGCAGTACCCGGTCGAGGTCGCCGGCGTGTCGGTCGCGAACTTCCTGCGCACCGCCAAGACCGCCATGGACGGCACGGCCCCCGCCCTGCGCACCTGGGGCAAGGAGGTCAAGGGCGCGATGGAGAACCTCCGTATGGACCCGGCCTTCGCCGAGCGTTCGGTGAACGAGGGCTTCTCCGGTGGTGAGAAGAAGCGTCACGAGATCCTGCAGATGGAGCTCTTCAAGCCCCGCTTCGCGATCCTCGACGAGACCGACTCGGGCCTCGACGTCGACGCGCTGCGCATCGTGTCAGAGGGCGTGAACCGGGCCAAGGAGAACACCGACATCGGGATCCTGCTCATCACGCACTACACGCGCATCCTGCGCTACATCAAGCCCGACTTCGTGCACGTCTTCGTCGACGGCACGATCGCCGAGGAGGGCGGCTCCGAGCTGGCCGACCGCCTCGAGGAAGAGGGCTACGACAAGTACGTCGGCGCGAACAAGACGGTCTCCGCCTGATTCACCGCTGACGCATCGCTCACTCTCCGCGAGCGCTCTGCTCATTCTCTACGAGGGACGAACCATGACCACCACCGCCACCGTGCGACCGGGCGACCCGGCGCCGCTGGTCGTGCCCGCCGAGGCCGGCACGCTGTCCACGACCGAGCTGGCCGCCGTCCGCGCGGACTTCCCGCTGCTCGAGCGCACGGTGCGGGGCGGTCAACCCCTCGTCTATCTGGACTCCGCGGCGACGTCGCAGAAACCCCAGGTCGTGCTCGACACCGAGGTGGACTTCTACGAGCAGCGCAACGCCGCGGTCCACCGCGGCGCGCACCAGCTCGCCGAGGAGGCCACCGAGGCGTTCGAGCAGGCGCGCGCGGCGGTCGCCGCGTTCGTCGGGGCGGACGAGGGCGAGATCGTCTGGCAGCCCGGCGCGACGGCGGCGATCAACGTCGTCGCCTACGCCTTCTCCAACGCGTCCCTGGGGCGCGGCGGCGCGGCTGCCGAGCGGTTCCGGCTCGTGCCGGGCGACGAGATCGTGGTCACCGAGGCGGAGCACCACGCCAACCTCGTCCCGTGGCAGGAGCTGTGCGCCCGCACGGGCGCCGTCCTGCGCTGGATCCCGGTGGCGGACGACGGTCGGCTCGACCTGACGGACCTCGACGCGATAGTCACGGAGCGCACCAAGGTGCTGGCCTTCGGGCACGTGTCGAACGTGACCGGGGCCGTGGCGCCCGTCGCGACGCTCGTCGCGGCGGCCCGGCGGGTCGGCGCCCTGACGCTGCTCGACGCCTGCCAGTCGGTGCCGAACATGCCGGTGAACTTCCACGAGCTCGGCGTCGACTTCGCCGCGTTCAGCGGGCACAAGATGCTCGGCCCCACCGGCGTCGGCGCGCTGTACGGGCGGCGCGAGCTGCTCGAGGCCATGCCGCCCACCCTCACCGGCGGGTCCATGGTCGAGGTCGTGACCATGGAGTCCACCACGTACGCGCCGCCCCCGCAGCGCTTCGAGGCCGGCACCCAGATGGTCGCCCAGGCCGTGGGCATGGGCTGCGCCGCGCAGTACCTCGGAGAGCTCGGCATGGCCGGCGTGGCCCGGCACGAGACGGAGCTCGCCGCCGAGATGCTCAAGATCGCCGAGATCCCGGGGGTGCGGGTGATCGGTCCGCTCGATACTTCCAACAGGCTCGCGGTGGTCTCGTTCGTGGTCGACGGCGTGCACGCGCACGACGTCGGGCAGGTGCTCGATGACAAGGGCATCGCCGTCCGGGTGGGGCACCACTGCGCGCAGCCGCTGCACCGCCGGTTCGGCGTCGCGGCCACGGCGCGCGCGTCGGCGTCCGTCTACACGACTGTCGAAGAGGTTGTGGCGTTCCGGGAAGCACTGGCGGGGGTCCGGGCGTTCTTCGGAGCAGAGTGAGAACTTCGGCAAGACTGTTGGGAAGACCGAGAGAGGCAGCGTCGTGAGCACGCTCGAGCAGATGTACCAGCAGGTCATCCTGGACCATGCGAAGCACCCGGTGGGCCGCGGGCTCGTCGACCTCCCGTCGGCGGACCTGGGGCACATGGCGGGGGAGTCGCACCAGGTGAACCCGACGTGCGGTGACGAGGTGACCCTGCGGGTCGACGTCACGCCGGAGGGTGCGGTGGCGGGCGTGTCGTGGGAAGGCCAGGGATGCTCGATCTCCCAGGCGTCGGTGTCGGTCATGACCTCGCTGGTCGAGGGCGTCCCCCTCGCCGAGGTGGCGCGGCTCGACGGGCTGTTCCACGACCTCATGTCGTCCCGCGGCAAGGGCCTGGGCGACGACGACGCCGAGGACGCCCTCGGCGACGCGACGGCCTTCACCGGCGTGTCGCAGTACCCCGCCCGAATCAAGTGCGCGCTGCTCGGCTGGGCGGCGCTCAAGGACTCGCTGGCGCGCAGCGGCGCGCTGGCAACGAGCTGAGGAGAGACCGATGACTGAGGCGAGCACCGACGTCGGGCAGGAAGCCCCGGCCGCTCCCGAGGGAGCCGGCCCTTCGCCGACCACCGTGGTGGACGTCGAAGAGGCGATGCGCGACGTGATCGACCCTGAGCTGGGCATCAACGTCGTCGACCTGGGCCTGATCTACGGCATCCAGGTGGACCAGAACAACCACGCGACGATCGACATGACGCTGACGTCGGCGGCCTGCCCGCTGACCGACGTGATCGAGGACCAGAGCGCGCAGGCGCTCGAGGGCCTCGTGGACGGGTTCCGCGTGAACTGGGTCTGGATGCCGCCGTGGGGTCCGGAGAAGATCACGGACGACGGCAAGGAGCAGCTGCGGATGCTCGGGTTCAACGTCTGAGGATCGAGGAGGTCGGGCGGCAGGTCCCTGAGCTGGGGAATTGCCGCCCGACCTGCTGATTCTCTTTCGGGCCCGCGGGACGGGAGTGGACAGGAGCGGCCCCATGGCCGCAGGGTCCACGGGCGTCAGGAGCCGAACGACTCCAGCAAGGTAGACCGCTCAGCTTCGGTGAGGTTGGTCGCGATCAGCGTGCCGCGGAAGCCGTGGAACCGCTCGCCCACGCGGTCGAGGTCCCCCTCCTGGGTCACGGCGAACAGCGCGGACGTGCCGACGGTGACCTGCTCCCGGATCGTCTCGAGCTGCTTCCGGTCGATGCCGACGGCCTCGGTGTGCCGGGCCAGAGCGCCGATCGCCGCCCCGGCAGCAGCGCCGATGATCGGCACGAAGAACAGGGTGCCGAGCAGCAGCCCCCAGAACGCGCCCAGTCCGGTGCCGCGCCACTCGCTGTCGTGCGCCTGCTTGGTCGTCGGGGTCGCCTGTCCGGCGGGCCAGGACACCACGGCGTGGTCGACCACGGTGATCAGCCCTTCCGACGCCGCCTGCTTGAGGTTCACAGCGGCCGCTTCGGCACCCTCGGGATCGTCGAACTTCCAAACGGTGAACGCGGTCATCGGGATCATCATCCTCTCGGGCAGTCGAGCCCCCGTAGCTCGATCGTCGCACCCGGGTCCCCACCGTGCTTGCTGAAACGCGACGACGCGGCCCGGACAGGCGGCTCAGCGCTTCGCGGCCGCCATCCACTCCCAGATGCTCGTCTCGTCGTGGCGCGGGTCGTTGCGGGCGACGTAGATCCACGAAAAGTGCCCGGGGTAGTTGTTCCCGTCCCAGGTGACGGTGTCGTACAGGCTCATGATCGAGCCGTCGATCCGCTCATGGGCATAGACGGTGTTGGCCTCGGCGTCCAGGGTGGTGTCGTCGGCCGAGGCCACGAGCCACGTCGGCGTCGTCATCGCGGCGAGCTCGTCGTCCGAGACGAAGTAGCTGTCAGAGCCGTCGCGGGCGCCGATGCCGCAGCAGATCGGCACGGAGCTCGCGAACATCTGGGAGTACTCGGCGACCATCTTCAGTGACATGTATCCGCCGTTGGAGCAGCCGACGACGTGGATCCGGCCCGCATCGATCCGGTGCGCAGCGGCGACCTCCTCGATCGCCTCGAGGATGAGCGGCGCGAACCCGTCGCCGTCGAGCATCCAGGCGGACGTTGCCTGCGGCGCGAGGACGTAGGCGCCGCCGAAGAAGTCCTGCGCCTCCGGCGTGGCGAAGCCGAGCGCACCCCGGTTGGCCCGCAGGTGCGTCTCGTTGTCGTAGTAGTCGTACCCGTCGGTCAGCAGGCCGCCCTCGCCGCCGCCGTGCAGCCAGACGACGAGCGCCGCACCGTCACGACTGCCTCCGCGCGCGGGGGAGAACAGCCGGTAGTTCAGTCCCGACGGGGTCGCGTGGTAGGCGAACGCGTCGACCTCTGGATCGGACAGCCGGCCCTGGCGGAAGGAGTCGAGCACGACGTCGCCACCCGCATCCCTGCCGCGCAGCGGCTCGACCTGCGTGATCGTGTAGTCGAGGTCCAGGACGACGTTGCGACCGTACTCGCCCATGTACTGCAGGGTGTCACCGCCGTCGACCCCCCAGCCGTGCTCCAGCTCCAGGACGATCTCGCCGTGGCGTGTCCACCGCGCGGCGGTGACCGGACGATCCTGCTCGTAGGCGATCGCGCCGCTGAGCGGGTTGGTGGCGGTGACGTGCACGGCGAACGTCGACCCGGTGAGCGACGAACGCTCCACGCGGCTCAGGGCGTGGGAGGACAGCACGAGCGAGGTCACCTGCTCACCGCCGTCGAGAACCTCGGCGATCGGCGTGACCAGTGCCTCGCCGTGCTCGCGGGGGGCGGCGGTCGCTGTTGGTGCGCCCAGCAGGGCCGAAGCGCCGATGGCGGCGCCGGAGACGAGCACGGAGCGACGGGAGATCGGGGTGCGCATGGCGGAACTCCTTCGTTCGGGGCCAAGGAGCCGGCGTGCGCGGTGAAGTGCAGCACCGACCACTTGGAGGTTACCGGGCCGTGCTTGACTTGCGCGATATCATTGAGTCGATATCGTTTGGAGGTGGCCATCATGGAGCAGATCCTCATCCGCAACCTCCCCGACGGGACCAAGGCGGTCCTGGCCGAGCGCGCCGCCCGGCACCACCGCTCGATGGAGGCCGAGGCCCGCGCCATCGTGGAGGAAGCCCTCGTCGCCGAACCGATGAGCATCGTCGACCACCTCGCTATGCCCGAGAGCGAGGACATCGACTTCGAGCCCGAGCGTCTGGGCCTGACCGCCCGCACCGCCGAGCTCTGATGTACGTCCTGGACACCAACGTCGTCTCCGCCCTGCGCCGGCCCGACCGCGAACCTGTGGTCGCAGACTGGGCGCGCGCCGTCCCGCTTGTCGACCAGTACGTCACGGCGCTGACCGTCGCGGAGATCGAGCGCGGCATCGTCCGCAAGGAGCAGACGGACCCGGCCCAGGGGGCGATCCTGCGGCGGTGGCTCGCGGAGCGCGTACTGCCCGGCTTCGCCGGCCGCGTCCTCCCGTTCGACCTGTCGGCCGCGCGGATCCTCGCCCGCTACCCCGTCCCGGAGCACGCCCCGTACGACGACGCCCAGATCGCCTCCGTCACCGAGGCCCACGGGATGACTGTGGTCACCCGTAACCTCCGCCACTTCACGCCCCTGGGCGTCCGGGTGTTCTGCCCGTGGGAGCAGCCAAGCAGGAAGTAGCCGGCCAGCGGGTGCGGCGCCTCAGCTCAGCTCGAGCAGGATCCCGTCCGCCGACTCCCGGCCGCCCGGTCCGTGCTCGCGGATGATGGCGACGATCTCGTCGAACAGCGTGGGGCCCTCGCCGCGGCGCGCTTCGTCGAGCCTCGTCTCGAAGGCCGCGCGGTTCGACGGATCAACGCCGGGCAGGAGGCGCTCCAGCCGTCGAGCCGTCTCCGGGTAGCCGAGTGCCGCCCGGGACGTCTCCGAGCCGACCCACCTCAGCACCCAGCCGTCCGAGGGGGTCCCGTACCCCCCGCGGAGCACGTCGTTGAGGGCATCGAGGTTCCCCCGCCAGGTGTACCCGCTCAGCAGCTGGGACAACTCGCGCGCGAAGCCGTCGAGGTCGCTGAACCGCGTTCCGTCGACGACGAGCACGGGGAGGTCACGAGTCATGGTCCGAGGCTATCCGTCCCGCTCAGGGCCGGGCCCGTGCGCTGCGTCCGACCTGTGACGGGGCCGGACGCAGCGCACGGGACCGGGTCACATCCGGTAGAAGTCGCCGTAGTGGTTGGGCGAGAAGTAGACGTCGCCGGTGGTGCGGTCCAGGACGAGGCGGTAGGACTGCCGTGCGGCGCCGCAGGCACGCGGCGTGACGTCGAACTCGAGGTAGGAGTGACCGGAGGGGAGCTCACCCTCGTAGTTGTTGTAGGTGCCGCCCGCGAAGTTGCACTGGCCGTTGGGCCAGCTGACCCAGCCGCGCGTGCTCGGGTAGCCCTTGGAGCTCCAGATCGAGTTGGAGGAGTACGCCTCCGTGCAGCCGCTGTGTGTGCAGGAGCTGTAGACGTTCGCCTCGGCCGCGGGCGCGGCGGTGATGCCGCCAGCGACGAAGCTGAGCATGGCGGACAGGACGACGAGCATTCTGACCAGGCCGGACACGGTGTTCTTCTTCTCGGACACGTTCTCGGACACGCTGATCTCCCTCTCGGTTGGGAATACCGGGGGAATCCTCGCCCGCGAAGTCGACGCAGACCCGACGACGCGCCCACGTGAGGGTGAATTTCTTCTGTCCGCTTTGTCCGGTCGGGAGGTAGGAGGCCTGCGCGCCGGGTGACCCCGGTCGTGGCGGGCACGTCCGCGTTCTGCCGCGAGGCCGGGTAGAGTCTTGCGTTATCGGTCGCCTTGCCCACCAGCGTCGGGGTTGGTCAACCACCGAGACGACCCGGCCCGCCATGGCTTTCCACCGAAGGCCCGCCGGACCTGGGGCCACCCTCGCGAGACCGGCTTTCACCCGTTTTCGCGGAGACACCGGGCGGCGTGTCACCATCTGCGTGAGCACGGTGCCTCGGGCGACTCAGGCGGGGACACCGCGCGGTGACCCGGCGGCCGGTGGGAGTGCCCTGGCACGGGATGCCTGCCGCCCGCGTCGGTGACCCGGCGTTCGGCCGGGCGTGAGGCACGCAGGCGTGGCACGGCGCGTAGCGACGCTGTCACGGTATGGATGTAGCGAAGGAGGAGATGTGGCACGACCAGGCCAACGCCGGTCCGGTCGCGCGCGGACCGGGTCCAGCACCCAGCGCCGCCGCGCTCAGCGGCCCGCCGAGCAGGGGATGATCCCCGTGCTGGCGGAGGCCGCCCGGGAAGTCGACGGCGCCGTGCGGCGGCCGCCGACGCGCCCGGCGGTGCGCACGAAGTTCCAGGTCGTCGCGCTGCTCATGCGGGAGGAGCGGGCCCGGGTCAGGGCCGACGGCGCCCTGACCGAGCCCCAGCGGGCCCAGCAGCTCAAGCGCCTCGACGGGGTGGCGACGCTGTTGGCGAGGATCGCTGCCCGGGACACCTCGCTGCTCGAGCTGCTCGCCGAGGACGCCCGGGTCTCCGACACGGCACGCGCCTTCAAGGCGACCATGATGCGCGCCGGCGGTCTGGAGCCGCCCGAGGAGCCCCCGCCGCCCGCCCCGGCCGCGCCGGCCCCCGGCGCCGAGAAGCGGGTGGTGCCCCGCTCGGTGATCTCGCGCCAGCAGGCGAACCCGTTCCTCGCCCCGGACTTCGCGGCCGCGGCCGAACGGCTGGCTCCGCGGGTCCGCTTGCTGGCCGGCTGGGAGCTGCTCGAGCCGCTCTTCCGGTCCTTCGAGCACGCCGCCCCTGGCGCGCCCGCCTGTATGCCGCTGCCCGAGCCCCGGTCGGTGTCCGCCGCCCACGGACTGACGCTGATGCCGCACCAGGCCGCGGTCGTCGAGGCCACGGCCCGCGGGCACCGCACCTTCCTGCTCGCCGACGAGCCCGGGCTCGGCAAGACCGCCCAGGCGCTGCTCGCCGCCCAGGCTGCCGACGCCTACCCGCTGCTGGTCGTGGCGCCCAACGTGGTCAAGACGAACTGGGCGCACGAGGTCGAGATGTGGACGCCGCGGCGCCGGTCGACCGTGGTCCACGGCGACGGCGATCGGGTCGACGGGTTCGCGGACGTCGTGATCGTGAACTACGAGATCCTGGACCGGCACGTCGGCTGGCTCGGCGACCTCGGCTTCCGCGGCATGGTGGTTGACGAGGCGCACTTCATCAAGAACAAGGGCTCCCAGCGCTCCCAGCACGTGCTCGCCATCGCCGAGCGGATCCGGGAACGAACCGGCCGGCCGCTCCTGATGGCGCTCACCGGCACCCCGCTGATCAACGACATCGAGGACTTCCGGGCGATCTGGCAGTTCCTCGGCTGGATCGACGACGCGAAGCCGCTCGGCCCGCTGCTGACCGCCCTCGAGGAGACCGGGCTGACCCCGGCCGACCCGGGGTTCTACACCGCCGCGCGATCCAGCGTGATCGACATGGGCATCGTGCGCCGCCGCAAGGCCGACGTGGTCGCCGACATCCCCGCCCGCCGGGTGGCGGACCTGCCGGTCGAGCTCGACGGCGCGGCGGGCCGCTCGATCCGTGCCGCCGAGGACGCGCTCGCCCGCCGTCTGGTCGGCCGCTACCGCTCCGCGGTGGAGGCGCGCGCCGAGAGCGGCGTCATGGACGAGGCGGTCGTTGAGGGGGTCGACGTCGACCTCGCGCGCCGGGTCGCGGCGGCCGAGCTGAAGGACTCGAGCTCGCGGGCCGACGGCGAGAACGTGTTCACGATGGTCCGCCGGATCGGCCAGGCCAAGGCCGGGCTGGCCGCCGACTACGCCGCGCAGCTCGCCCGCAACGTCGGCAAGGTCGTGTTCTTCGCCAAGCACGTCGACGTGATGGACCAGGCCGAGCGGACCTTCGCCGACCGCGGCATCGGCTACGCCTCGATCCGCGGTGACCAGACGCCCAAGGCGCGCGAGAAGAACCTCGCCGCCTTCGTCAACGACCCCGACGTGCCGATCGTAGTGTGCTCCCTGATGGCCGCCGGAGTCGGGCTGAACCTTCAGGTCGCCTCCAACCTGGTGCTGGCCGAGCTGTCCTGGACCTACGCCGAGCAGACCCAGGCCATCGACCGGATCCACCGGATCGGCCAGTCCGAGCCCGTCACCGCCTGGCGGATCATCGCCGCCCAGACCATCGACTCGACGATCGCCGAGCTGATCGACAGCAAGTCCGGGCTGGCCGCCAAGGCGCTCGACGGGGCAGGTGACGAGGACGTCGCATCCTCCACGGACGTCCAGCTCGAAGCCCTCGTCACGCTGCTCACCGACGCGCTCGCCGCCGAGGACGCCACCTGAGCCACCGGATGGTGAACCGGCAGGTCGGATCTCGCATCGGCGGCCGTACCCGGCTCCCGGCTCAGCCGAGCAGAAGCTCCGCCGCCTTCTCCCCGATCATGGCCGACGGCGCGTTCGTGTTGCCCGTGGTGATCGTGGGCATCACGGACGCGTCGGCGACCATAAGCCCCTCGATCCCGCGCACCCGCAGCGTGGGGTCGACGACGGCGCGCTCGTCCGAGCCCATGCGGCACGTGCCGACCTGGTGGTGGTAGGTGATCACGCGCTGGCGGATGTACTCGACGAGCGCCTCGTCGGTCAGGTCGCCCGACGGGTAGTGCGGCCGCGCCTTCCAGTCCGACGCGAGTGCCTCCTGGGCCCCGACGTCGAGGCACTGCCGCACGGAGGCGAGCATCGAGGAGACGTCGCGCTCGTCCTCCAGCACGTGCGGGTCGATGAGGATGCCGTCGGCCGGGTCGGCCCCGGCCAGGCGCACGGTGCCGCGCGACCGCGTGGTGACGATGCCCGCCATGAGCGAGAAGCCCCACGGGATCGGCTCCATGTCCGGCTCCAGCATGGGCACGGAGAAGTTGATCGGCTGCGTGTCCGGCACCGGGAGCGACGGGTCGGAGCGCCAGAACCAGTGCGTCTGCGTGACGCTGCGGTGCGGCGACGGCGGGTCCACCTCCCGGTCGGTCGCGAAGATGACCGGGACGAGGTAGTGGTCGTGCAGGTTCTCGCCGACCGGTAGGTCCGCGACGACGTCGATGCCGAGGGCCGTGAGGTGCTCGGCGGGGCCGATCCCGCTGCGCAGCAGCGTCTCCGCGCTGCCCTCGGCGCCCGCCGAGAGCACTACCTGGTCGGCGGTGAGCACGCGGCCGTCCGCGAGCTCGACCCCCGTCGCGCGGCCGCCCTCGATCCGCACCCGCCGCACGACGACACCCGTGAGCACGGTGAGGCGGCCATCCTCGACGGCGGGCTGCGCGTAGGCGTCCCACGTGGTGACGCGGTCGCCGTCGGCGACGGTGACCTGCTGGACCGAGACGCCGTCGAGCTCGTCCACGTTGTAGTCCGCGTTGCGGGGGAGGCCGGCCTGCACGGCCGCGTCGATGATGGCCTGCTGCACCGGGTGGAGCGGCTCGTTGGGCGCGACCGGCAGCGGCCCGTCGGTGCCCCGGCGCGCGTCCTTTGCCCCGCGCCACTGCTCGATCCGCCGGTACACCGGCTCGACGTCCGCCCAGGACCAGCCGGGGCAGCCGTCGGCCGCCCAGCCGTCGAAGTCCTCGGGGGCGCAGCGGACCCAGATCGCGGCATTGAGAGAGTGCGACCCGCCGAGCACGCGCCCGCGCGGCAGGTGGATGCGGCGCCCGGCGGCGTACGGCTGAGGCACCGTGTGATAGCCCCAGTCGCGCTCGCCGTGCCACAGCTCGCCCAGGCGGCCCACGTCCTGGATCATGTCGTCGCGGTTGGACCCGCCCGCCTCGAGGATCGCCACGCGGCGGCCGGCGTCCGCCAGACGGCGGGCGACGACGCTACCGGAGGTCCCTGCTCCCACGACGACGACGTCGTAATCAGCCATGGCTTCATTCTCCTTCCGGACGGCGACGAGGGCGCCGTCCACGGTGGTGCTGCGTGAGGTCATTGCTTGGTGAGGTCATAGCTCGGGGGTCATTGCCCGGTGAGGCGGTACGCGGCGGTGAGCCGTTCGGGGTGGTCGCGCAGCTCCTCGGCGGGTGCGCGCAGCGTGACGCGGCCCTGGGCCAGCACGGTGACGTGGGTGGCGAGCTCCAGGGCGACACTGGTGAACTGCTCGATGAGCAGGACCCCGACGCCGCGTTCGGCCACGGCCCGCAGCGCGGGCACCAGGCGCGCGACGACGAGCGGCGCGAGACCGAGCGACATCTCGTCGATCACCAGGACCCTGGGCCGGGCGGCCAGCGCCGTGGCGAGGGCGAGCATCTGCTGCTGGCCGCCGGACAGCGAGCCCGCCGGCCGGTCGGCGAAGCCGAGGATCTCGGGGAACAGGTCGAGCATCTCCGCTACCGCCTCGGCGCGTTCGTGGCGCGGCAGCAGCAGCGCGGCGATCGCGAGGTTGTCGGCGACCGAGATGTCGCCGAAGACGCGGTGTCCCTCCTGCATCGTGGCGATGCCCGCGCGCCGCACCCGGTTGGGGGCGAGGCCCTGGACGCCTCTGCCGTCGGTAGTGATCGTGCCGCTGGTGTCGCGCACGATCCCGGCGACCGCCAGCACCGTCGACGACTTGCCGGCCCCGTTCGCGCCGAGCAGCGCGGTGACCTCGCCCGCGGTCACGGTCAGGTCGACGCCGTGCACCACCTCGATCCCGCCGCGGCGGACGTGCAGGTCGCGGATCTCCAGCGCCGTCATGCCGTCACCTCCTCGTCGATGCCGAGGTACGCCTTGCGCACCTCGGGGGAGCCCAGCACCTGGAGCGTCGGCCCGGCCGCGATGCGGCGGCCGAAGTCGAGCACGGCCACCGTGCCGCACGCCGCGCGCACCAGGTCCATGTCGTGGTCCACGAGCAGCACCAGCGCGCCGACCTCGTGAGGGATGCGCGTGATCAGCCCGAGCAGCTGCTCGGACTCGGCCGGGTCGAGGCCGGCCGCGGGTTCGTCGAGCAGCACGAGGCGCGGCGTCCCGACGACGCAGGACGCGATGTCGACCAGCCGCCGCTCGAACATCGTCAGCTCCGCGCCGAGCCGGTCCGCCCGCGTGAGCCGCACGTAGTCGAGCGCGCGGTCGACGTCGGCGGCGGGGGAGCCGCTGTGCTCCGCGGCCAGGAGCACGTTCTCGCGCGCCGTGAGGGTGCGCACCACCTGCTCCTGCTGGAACGAGCGCCGCAGGCCCCAGCGCGCGCGGCGGTGCGGCGGGACCGCCAGGAGGTCGTCGCCGTCGAGGTCGACCGATCCGGCGACCGGGAGCGCGAAGCCGGACAGGACGTTGAACGTCGTCGTCTTGCCGGCGCCGTTGGGCCCGATGATGCCGCACACGCCGGACTCGAAGGCCAGCGAGACGTCGTCCAGGGGGGTCACACCGCCGTAGCGCACGGTGATCCCGGACAGGGTGAGCCGGCTCATGCCCGCACCTCCCGTTCTTGTGGACGACGCCGTGGCCGGCGCAGCCGCCGCCACAGCTCGCCGAGCTGGCCGGCGATGCCCGACTGGCTGGTCGTGATCGCCTGCACCAGCCCGAGGCCGAGGACGACGAACACGAGGTTGCCGTCGAGGCCGACCGTGCTGAGCAGCTGCGGCAGGCCGTAGAAGAACAGGCCGCCGACGACGGCGCCCAGCAGGGAGAACGCCCCGCCGATGAGCACGGTCGCGAAGAGCAGGACCGACTGCTGCGCCTTGAACGACGCGGGGTCGAGGATCCCGGAGCTGGCCGCGAGCAGGGCGCCCGCGACGCCGGTGACCGCGCTGGTCACGGCCAGGGCGAGCAGGCGGTGGGCGACGGTGTTGATGCCCAGGGAGACCGCGCCGGCCTCGCCCTGCCGGATCGCGGCCCAGGTGCGGCCGGGCCGGACCATGAGCAGCCAGCGCAGCAGCAGCAGGACGACGACCACCACCACGCCGACGTAGCGGAAGAAGTCGTCGTCGGACTGGCCCAGCGCCGGCCGCGGCATGATCACCGCGAGCGTCCCGCCCGACACCCGGCCGAGGAACCCGTCGCCGCCGTTGGGGAAGCCGGCATAGGTGACGAGCACCTCCAGCGCTCCCGCGACCATGAGGGTGACTATCGCGAGGCTGAGGCCCGACAGCCGCAGGGCCGGCAGCCCCACGAGCACGCCGACGACGGCGGTGACCAGGGCGGCGAGGATCATGACCACCTCGAACGGCAGGTGGGTGGCGTGGTAGATCCGCAGGGTGGCCCAGCCGCCGACGGCGACCAGCCCGACCTGCATGATCGACACGAGGCCCAGCCGGCCGTACAGCACGCCGACGCCGGCCGCGGCGAGCGCGTAGATCGC
The DNA here is from genome assembly GCF_042670845.1 of Promicromonospora sp. NPDC057138. Classification (NCBI taxonomy): domain Bacteria; kingdom Bacillati; phylum Actinomycetota; class Actinomycetes; order Micrococcales; family Promicromonosporaceae; genus Promicromonospora; species Promicromonospora sp. NPDC057138. Next base: position 85,770 of record NZ_JBHUUX010000017.1, read on the forward strand.
GCACACCGTGAGCGTGCGCAGCGCCAGCCCCGCGCCGACGCCGGGCAGGGACGGCAGGCCGAGCGCGAGCACGAGGCCGACCGCGAGGCCGACGAGTGCGCCGCGGACGTCGGTCCGGGCGAGGAAGACCTGGCTCATGCGCGCACCACCCCTACCGTGACGACCCGTCGCCGGGCGGCGACCAGGATGACGAACGTCGCGACGACGAACGGCACCGCGGTGCTGAAGGCGCTGACCGTGGGCCAGGCGGAGACGAGCGACTGACCGACGCCGACGGCGAGGCCGCCGACGAGGGTGAGCCAGAGCGAGACGAAACGTCCGATGACCACGGCAGCGAGCTCCGGGATGATGAGGAAGGTGAGGAAGGCGGGCTCCAGCCGTGTCTGGTCGGCCAGGAGGATGCCGGACACGCCGGCGACCGCGCCCGAGATCGCCCAGGCCGTGTTCTCCACGAGCCGCACGTTGGTGCCGACGACGGCGGCGAGCTCACGGTCGCTCGCGAGCGCCCGCATCGACGTCCCCATCGAGGTGTAGCGCAGCGCGAGGAGCGTGCCGACGACGACGAGCAGTGCGAGGCCGAGGCAGACGAGCTGGGTGGCGTTGATCCGCGCCCCGGCGACGTCGAAGGAGATGCGGCTGGACTCGAGCCGGATGGTGCGTGCCTTGTCGTTCCAGACGAACAGCATCACGCCGAGCAGGGCCAGGGCGAGCCCGAGGGTGGCTATCGCCTTGCGGAGCTGGTCGACGCGGGCCAGGTACGGCCCGGCGACCAGCCCGAAGAGGAGGGCGATGGCCGCCCCGGCCGCGACGCCCAGGGCGATCGCGACCGGGGGCTGCATCCGCAGCTCGACCGTCTGCCACACGATCATGGCGGCCATGCCGCCGACGGCGCCGTGCGCGAAGTTCAGGACGCCGGTCGTGCGGTAGAGCACGAGCACTCCCACCCCGGACAGGGCGTAGACCGAGCCGATGACGAGGCCGGCGACGACGAAGGGAAGCAGGTTCACTGTGGGAGCCGTCCTACTTGGTGAGCAGTCCCTCGGACTGCTCCCGCTCGAGGATCTGGGCCATGTCGGGGTCCGCGACGTCCTGGCAGCCTTCCAGCTCGACGTAGGCGCCGTCCTTGATCTGGGCGGTGCGGGTCGCGTGGTTGGCGTGGTGCTCGTCGGCCTCGCCGTAGTACCAGGGGGCGCAGAGCAGGTCGGACTCGTAGCCCTTCACACCCAGCACGGCCTTCGAGACCGTCTCGCGGTTCAGCGTCGCGGCGTCGAGCGGCAGCAGGGCGTCGACGAAGATCTTCGCGGCGAGGAAGCCGGCCTGGCTGAACGTGTCGCGCGGCGCGTCGGCGTCCGCGTACTCGTCCATGACGGCCCGCCACTGGTTGGCGTCCTTGCCGTCCGCGGTCACCAGGGCGAGCTCGGAGTTGGTGACGAAGCCCTCCCAGTAGTCGCCGATCTGCTCGCCGAACTGCGCGTCGTAGCACGACGCCGTGCAGGCCCACTGGATGTCGCCCTTGGCGTCCTGCTGCTCGGCGGCGGCCAGGATCGACGCCGTGATGGGCGCCGGGTCGACGATGACGAGGCTCGCGGGTCCCGCCTGCTCGATCTGGCTGACCAGCGGCAGGAAGTTGCTCTCCGCCGGGTCGGACAGGACGTTGCCGACCAGGTCGATGCCCGCACTCTTGGTGTACTTCGCGATCCCGTCGGCCACCCAGTCGCCGTTGCCCCGGGTGTTGAGGCCGACGGCGAAGAACGGGTCGGCCTGGCCCTGCCGCTCGAAGTACTGCAGCGTCGCCAGGGCCGAGGTGCGCGGGCCCGCGTTGACGGGCGCGATGTTCGAGGACTCGAAGCAGGCCTGCGGCACGCCGACGCCGGTGATCGAGTACAGGTCCGCCTTCTTGTACTCGACGTTGGCGACGTCGCAGCCGACGAACGTCGCGTCGCCGACCATCGCGACGACGGACTCGTCGGCGGCGTAGCCGGCCGCGAGCTGCGCCGTCTTCGTGGGATCCAGGGCGTCGTCGCCGACCTCGTACTCGATCGGCCGGCCGTTGATGCCGCCGTTGTCGTTGACGCAGTCGAAGTAGGCCTTGGCGGAGCTCGGCGACGACGAGAAGTCGACACCGCCCGACGTCGTCGCGACCGCGGCCACCTTGATGGGCTCGCCGGTGGCCTCCTCGCCCGTGCCGAGGCCGCACTTGAGGTCGTCCGCGCTCGCGGACGGTGCGCCCTGGATGGTCCCGGGGTCGCTCTCCGGGACACAGGCCGACAGCGTGACGACCAGCGCTCCGACACCGAGGGCAGCGGTCGCCCTGAGGATGCGATTCATTGCAGCACTCCTTCGTACTGGGGGCAGGCATGGATGCACGCCCTGCCAGGAGCAAGACAACCGGGCGGGGCAGGTCCGCGGATTGAACCGGCGCGAAGAGCGGTTGTCGTTCCGTGCACGGCGGGGGTGAGCCGCCGGGCGGGTGGTTCCGATGCCTGGAACTTGGGGCTATCGTCGTTGTCCTGGGCCACATCGATGTGGATGGGCCCCACCGGAGGTGAGACATGTCCGCCACGTACGCCACCCCGCTCGGAACCGATTCCCAGCTCGAGCGCATGGGGTCGTTCGAGCAGTTCCAGGCCACGGTCGACCAGTCGTTCGTGCCGCTACGGGTGTCGACCCAGCACCGGAACGACTTCGAGGCCGCCGTCCGCGCGGCCACACTGCGCGACTTCAACCTCGTGGAGATCGCCAGCGTGCCGCATGTCGTGGAGCGCACCCGCAACCTCATCGGCGAGAGCACCACCGAGCCCGCGTACAAGGTCAGCCTCATGCTGGAGGGCACCAGCTACATCTGCCAGGACGGCCGCGACGTCATCCTGCGCCCCGGCGACGTCGCCGTCTACGACACAACCAGGCCGTACACCCTCGCCTTCGACGACCACATGCGCACGATCGTGGCCATGTTCCCCAAGCGGCTCGTCGACGTGTCCGACGACCGCGTCGCCCGCCTCACGGCCACGGCGCTCGGCCGCGACGACTCCCTGGGCGAGATGGTCAGCTCGGTGCTGGAGCAGCTCGCAGGCCGCCTGCACCTGGTCAACGCCTCGACCGGGTGGCGCCTGGCCCGCAACGCCGTCGACCTGGTGACGATCCTCCTGCGCGACCAGCTCGGCGAGGACCGGGCCGTGCCCGCCGACCAGCTCCTCGACGCCGTCTACGCGTACGTCGAGGAACGCCTCGGCGACCCGGCGCTCTGCCCGACAGAGATCGCCGAGGCGCACTACATCTCCGTCCGCTACCTGCACGCCCTCTTCCACCACGCGGGTATGACGGTCTCCGCCTACATCCGCACCCGGCGCCTCGAACGCTGCCGCACCGACCTCGCCGACCCGGCGCTCGCGGGCGCGACGGTGACGGCCATCGCGTCGCGCTGGTCGTTCGCCGACGCCCCGCACTTCTCGCGCACCTTCCGGGCCGCCTACGGCGAGACGCCGTCGGAGTTCCGCGCCCGCGTCGCCTAGCTGTGATGTCCAGGGACGTTGTTCCGTGATCTGAGCAGGCCGCGACTCGGTGAGCGCCGAGAAAATCCTCCAGCGATGATGCGGGGGCGCGGGGTGCACCGCCGTCACGCAGCGGTTGGTGCGTCGAACCGCAACCTACGCGTCAAGCGCCAGCCCTCCGGCGTCGAACCGCAACCTACGCGTCATCGACGGCCTCGAACCGAGGCTTGCGGGTCCTCCGAGCCCTACGTGGACTTGCAGCCTTCGGTTCGAGGTCGTCGATGACGCGAAACACGCGCTAGGACGGGATCACAGTCGAGTGGTGAGGACGTGCGCCCACGGCTCGTCGATGTCGGCCAGACCCAGCACAGCGACCACGTTGTCGAGCATTCCGGCGCCGAACCAGCGTCGCACGGCGTCGTCGTCGCCCAGCAGCTGCCGAACGGTGTCGACCTGCTTGGCGTAGCACCGGCGCACAGCCTGCCGCACCAGCGGCTCGCCGGTGGCACAGTTCGCGTGCATGAGGAAACGCAGGATGTTCCGGTCGGCGACGAGAGCGGCGTAGGCGCCGCGTGCGGCGTCCAACGCCGCCTCGGGCGCCGGCCCGGCCCCACCCGACGCCGGCGAGCGAGCGACCAGCGTCTCGGTCATGACGACGGACACGTGGTCGACCACCGCCGCGAACAGCGCTTCCTTGTTCGGGTACAGGCGATAGAGATACGGCTGAGAGATGCCGACCCACTCTGCGATCTCGTGCGTCGTCGTACCGTAGAAACCCTTTTGCGCGAAGCAGTCGACCGCGGCGGCCATGATGGTCCGACGTCGTTCGTCGCTCTTCGTGGTCGTGCCGGCGGCGGGCATGGGCGTCAGTTAAACACGCTCCGCCTCAGCCCCAAAAGTCACGCTGAGGTCAGGGTCGGACGGCACGTCCTGGGGTGTGAGCGCCTCGATCGCTACGAGCGGGTTCCAGTAGTCCAGGTAGTGGGTGATGCGCGCGTCGTCATCGGTCCGCATGACGGAGATGCACGTCTGCTCGTACGGCTTGCCGGTCGGCAGCGCCGTGCCCTTCGAGCGGAACTCGGCGATCACCAGACTCGGATCGACCGTCTCGTGGAACACCAGGTCGACGAACTCCACGTCAAACGTCTCGGGAAAGCTGCTCATGTGCGCGCGCAGTGCGTCTCGCCCCGTGACCCGTCGGGGCACGCCGGCCGGCGCGTACGGGAACTCGAGCACCGCGTCCGGGGCGAACAGCGTCACCCACTCGTCGACGCGTCCGGCGGCGGTGAGGCGCAGGTGCTCGGCCAGGGTGTGCTGGGCAGCGGCGCGGCGGTTGGCGTTGTGCTGCTCGGTCGTCATATCCACTCCTACGTTAGTGATCGACCGATAACATACCACGTCCGCGAAGTAGAGCGCCTGTCCGGGTCTCGCTGGCGAAACCAGGGAGACCCGGACCC
>NZ_JBHUUX010000018.1:0-88914 GCF_042670845.1 Promicromonospora sp. NPDC057138
CGTTGCCCCCTATTGAGGAAGCTCTCGCCGCGTATCGGCGTCTGGCCGGGGCGAATCCCGACCGGTACGAACCCGACCTCGCCCGCTCCCTGACTAACGTCGGGATAGGGCTCTCCGAACTGGGGCGTCCGCAGGACGCGTTGCCCCCTATTGAGGAAGCGGTCAGCCTCCGCCGGCGTCTGGCCGAGGCCAATCCCGACCGGCACGAATACGACCTCGCCAACTCCCTGAATCACCTCGGGGTCGTTCTCTTCGAGCTGGGGCGTCCGCAAGAAGCGCTGCCCGCTAGTCAGGAAGCGGTCAGCGCTTACCGCCGTCTGGCAGCGGTCAACCCCGACAGGTACGAACCCAACCTCGCAGATTCCTTGTGGGAACTGGGGCATCGCCTCGACGGTCCAGAGCAACGATCCAGGGCAATCGAGCTGCTGCGGGAATCAGCCGCCGTCTATGAACGCGTCGTACACCGCAACGAGGCCCGCTACCGCGACAAGTATCAGCGTCTGCTCGCGTTCCTCCGCCGCTTGGGATACGACGCAGACACCACCTAGGCCACGACCGGGAGTGCGTGCGTGCACGGTGGCTTCTTCGACGGTGCCCCCTCCGCGACACAAGCCGAGAAGCTCATCGTTCCGCAGGCTGACGGCACCGCCGTCGTCATCCCCAAGGACACCGACCCGGCACTCATGCCAAGCCTGTTGACCCTGTCCGACGTGTACCTCACCGGCTATCACGCAGCGGTCCGCGGCAACGTCGGGCCCGGCAAGACCGTCACCGTCATCGGTGACGGCGCTGTGAGCCTCTCGGCGGTCCTCGCCGCCCGTCAGCTCGGCGCCGAGACGATCATCGACATGGGCCGCCACACTGCTCGCACCGACCTCGGCCGCGAGTTCGGCGCCACCCGCGTCGTGGCCGAGCGCGGCGACGAGGGGATCGCCAAGGTGATGGACATCACCGAAGGCGAGGGTTCGCACATCGTCCTCGAAGCAGTCGGGCACATGCCCGCCTACGAGCAGGCCTACAAGATCGTCCGCCCCGGCGGAACCATCAGCCGGGTCGGCGTGCCGCAGTACGAGGACGCCGCGATCGGGTTTATGTCGCTGTTCGGCAAGAGCGCCACCCTCACCGGCGGTCCCGCCACCGTCCGGGCCTACGTCGAGCACGTCATGCCGCAAGTTCTCGACGGCACCATCAACCCGGGGCGTGTCTTCGACCGCGAGCTGCCGCTCGACGACATCGCCGAGGGCTACCGCCTGATGGACTCCCGCGCAGCCCTCAAGGTACTCATCCGCCCCTGACAGTCACCGGCGAGAGGCCGCGCCTTCCTTGGGCGCGGCCCCTCGCCCCGCGTAGGTTCGCGATGCGTGCATGCCATCGAACCAATGCGGTGCGGTCCGTTGCACTACATCGCTTTGTTCGGGACTGTCGCCCGTGCGTGGCAGGTGCAGGACGGTGGGCCGCCTGCCGAGCGGGAGAACTTCACGATGCCGTTCGGGCCAGATGGAGAACCGACAACTACCCGGTCGACCGACACCTTGCCGACCACAACACCGCTCTGAACGACATCTTCGATGAGTTCCTACATGCGTATCGGCGCAGACATCTGCCTGGCGTTCATCAAGGACGACTCTCCTGGTGCGTCCGGGTGCGTCCAGTTCGCCAGGGCTGCGGGGATCCCGCTCCGCCTGTTCGAGTCCTGAGCCACCACAGGTGCTGGGTTCGTGGGGGCCTGATCGCCCCGCACTCCACCGGAGCATGAGCATCCAGCGTCAGCCCGCGGGGTCGCCGGACTCCACCGGCGGGCGGTTCGCCCCGTCCGCCCTAGGCGAGAGCGCCACTGACCTCACGACGACGGCCATGGCGCCCGGATTCCCGAACCTGGCCTCCGGCGTCGACGCCGAGATGACCGGCAAATGTCGCAACTGCGACCGCGTCGCCGGGTTTCGGAAGCTCGACGGTGACTCCGGGTTCGTGCACCTCAACGCCGACGGATCTCTCGCGGAAGTCGACGGGGACGGCGACCCCGAGGACCGGTCCGACGACCCGACACCGGATCCAGAACTGTACGCGGGCGACACGAGCTACCTCGACGGGCTCTGGAGCGACCGCGACTGGGAGCGGTTCTACGATGCCCGCAGCGACCGCAACGAGCAGGAGCTCGACGAGCGCCGCGCCCTCGACTCGACCGGCGGCATCGACCTGGACCAGGACCCAACGCAAGTGCGCAGCCAGGCACTGACGCTCCTCTGGAAGATGCAGGACCTGTCCCTGCAGGCAGGCTTGAAGGCTGCCGCAGCCGAGATCATCGCCGAGCACCCCGATGCCGTCTTCCTGAACCTCGATCAGGGCGACCAGGGATCGGCCTGGTACGCGACCGGGATCGCCGACAAAGACGACCGCTCCGTCGTCGACTTCGAGGAGTTCGAGGACGAACACTGGGGTGTTGTCTCGGATCTACCCGGTGAGCGTGGTCTGCGCGGCTACCCGTGGGCGGTCCTCTCCGGCGACGACCTGCCCAAGATCGACCTGCGCCAGGCCGCCCAGATCGACCTGCACGCCATCTTCGACCGGGAGGGTCAAGCATGAGCCACGGCATGCAACGTCCCGGCGCAGCACGGGCGGCGGCGCGTCACCCCAAGGGTGCTCCGAACTCCAGCGGCGGCCGCTTCGCACCGTCCCCCCACGACGAGAACGCCACGGCCCTCTCCCCGATCGCGCCCCCAAAGGTTCGCCCCTCCCGGCAGACAACTGAGTTCATCGAACGGATGGTCCAAACCGGATACCTCTCTCCCGGTGCCCGCGCGATGGACCCACGGGAGGCGATCGAGCAGCACGCCGAGGCAAGTGTGATGCTCTTTGTGCAGAAGGTGTCGTGGTACGAGCAGGCCGGCCTGTATATGCGGGCTGACGCCGAGGACATCCGCGAAGGTGACCGGATCGACGTTGAGCCGCTGATGCGGGAGTACTCCAAGGATGCCCTCGAAGGCGACGCCAAACCATCCATATCCGAGCTGGCGACGGTGATCCAGCACGACGACATCATGGTCGATGGCCGGCGCGTGACGTCGATCCATACCGACCAGGCGCACATCCAGGTTCCGCTCGGCACGCAGGTGGAGTTCATGCCAGCGCCGGACAACGCGAACCGCTGCGACGACTGCGGTGACGAAATGGACGACGCCGAGGAGGACTACCTGTGCTCCTTCTGCGCTGCGGATCAGCGCGCCGAGGAGGCAGCCATCCTCGCCGAGGCATCCGACGACGGTGACGGTGCGTGGTAACTCCCGAGCTTCCCCGCAGCCGCTGATCGGCACCTGCGCCGATGAGGCTGCGGCCAACGGCGAGCGACGTTGACCCCTCGCGCTCACCTCCTGCCCCGCACTCCAACGGGGTATGGCCGACGTATCGAACCGCAGCAGGCGGCCGCAGGGCGCCCCGGACAGCACCGGCGGGCAGTTCTCGACCGAGGACCATGCCGAGGTCGCAGTCGTCCTGGACACGGCCCCTGGCCCCGAGACCGTCACCGAGGTCGTCGGCTACAGCCGCACCGAGATCAGCACGGCCGCGCATGCGCTCCGGAACCTTCTGAGCGAGCAGTCCGCAGCCCGCACCGGCAGCGACGAGCTGTTCAACCACGAGAGCCGCTCGGCGGCGTTCAGCGAGTATGTCGCGATCCTGCACGACCCTGAGGTCCTCGATGATCCGTGGACCGACATAGCCGTGGGTCAGTCCGCCGCCAACACTCGGGACGCTCTCCGGGCTGGGTTTGACATGTCCGCACCATCAGGACTGAACGAAACGCAGCGGCGGGCGGCGATCGAGTACATCTCAGGGAGGTTCGCCAGTGAGCTCGCTTACGCCGCCGAGGCCGACGCTCAGCCCAAGGAGGCTCCTTCCGAGACGCGGGCTGAGGACCACCACTCCAGGGGACGCCTCGAAGGTTACGGCGCGGCACTCGTCGAGCTCGTCCACTCAGGACAGCAGTCCAGCACCCGCGTGGAGACAAACTCCAAGCTCGCCGAAATGACAGACACGTGGAAAGAGCCCCCCGCGCCTTACGACGTCATCGCCGTCGCCATCAGGCAACGCACCGCACATCGAACCGCCGTCGCGGAGCAGGAGGCCGCTGCCGCGCACGACGACGTCATCGGCGCCCGCCAGGATCTCACCGAAGCCAACAGGCAGCTGGACCTTGCGTTCGCCGCGGATCCCAACTGGGACCACCACAGCGCGCTGGAGAACGACATCTCCGACGCTCACGTCGCCTACCGCGAGGCCGAGCGGGCACACGACGAGGCAATTCAGAAGCTGTGCCTGGCACGCGCACCACAGTTGCTGCGAGAGGTCGACGAGGACCTGGGCAACGCCCCCCCGTGACGTCTCCGCACTGCGATCTCGGGACAGCATCGAGCTCGACCTGGCATGGTTCCGTAGTCACCAGGACCGAGTGAACGCTGCCCTGGCCGCCAAAGGCGCCGACAGCGACCCTGCAAAGGACGGGCTGCAGCAGGCGGCACGACTGGTCAGGGCGCGCGTAGCGCTGCTGGATGACCGGTTCACCGAGTTACATTTCGCGCAATCCTAGAGAGATGCTTGGTAACGCGACCGCGGCTACATCATGCGCGGCACGTCACTGGTTCCGGCCAGCCGACAACACCTCGTTGGACGCGACCTCAGCAGCCTTCGCACCGCCGCCGATCCCTTGGTCGCCCGCACGAGCGAACATCTGGGCAACTCGCAGTGTCAGGCGGAACCTACCAAGTCCCTTTCACCGCCAGCCGAGCCCGGCCAGTGCTCCCTGCCACCAGGGGCAAGGCGTCCTGCGTTGACCGGCTGTCGAACCCAGATCTCACACACCGAACAACTCCTGGCCGCCACACGTGACCGCGATCGATTCCGCCCATTGCGCAGGACGCGCATCGCGAGCATGTCGGAGCCGACGCGCTGCGAAACTTGGTGGTCGATACTCATCCCATGCCCATCCTGAAGTTCCCGCTCGACGTGCCCCAGAGCATGGGCCGTTTCTGGCTCTCAGGCGCCGACCCAGACCAGGCCAGGTCCGATGGCAACTGCCGTGTCGAGGGCCGCTCAATCGACATCGAGGTTGTCTCACCGCTGACCGAGTGGATGAGTCCAGCCAACCCCAAGATCGTGGACGGTGATCTTGTCATCCACGGGATGCTCGCTGTGCAACCTGGGCCAGTCACCTTCCTTGGCGCGCGCACCATCACCCGAGCGGGACTCCTTGTGCCGTCCAGCGGCGACACCTCCGAGTTTCATGGTCTGCGGGCAGAGTGGTGCGTCACCGGGGCACATATCGACGGGCTGGAAACACAGTTCACAGCAGTACGTGCCCGCTTCACGCACCTTGAGCTGTGGGCTCGGACCAATGTCATCCAGCTCAAACAACGGCTGAAGCCGTCACTGCAGTCGACAATGATCTTCACGCCCATTGAGGCAATCGAGGTGCCTTTCCAATCCTTCGAAGAGGATGGTCGTCTGCGTGTCACCACCGACGGATCTATCGGCCCTCCGGGTCCTTGGGGATCGCACATCAACACCCGCGACTGGCTGGAACTCGACCGCCTCTCGGGTTGGACACTCGAAGAAGCTCTCGCGAGGTTCGTCAGACCGATTCAGATTCTGCTGACATTACTCGCTGGCGAAGACTGTTCAGTGACTCATCTTGAGGTCAAGGTCAACGACCAGTGGTGCGCGGTGTATGGCGACGCGGTGCAATCGACCGCGCCTCTGCCGGAGAACGAAAAATTGCTGATGGACCGCGAAGCAATGCCGCTGGAGAAGCTGGCTGTGTGGTGCGAAGTCGCAAACCGGCTCGCGCCAACTCCGCACGTGGTTGGCTCCTCGGTCGGCAGCGAGTTCGCAACCCTCGACGCGGAGGCTCTCGCCCTGACAACGACTGCCGAAGGGCTGGACCGGGTCCTGTACCCGGATTCGCGCCGGTTCGACGAGGGCCAGGTTGCCGCGAGCATCAAAGCGCTCAAGGCTTCCGAGGTTCCCGACCAAGTCCGCGAAGCCATAGTCGCCGCATTGAATCAGTACTTCTATGAGGACACCTACCCGGTACGCATGAAACGCCTGGCGGATTCGGTAGCCGAGGCGGTGCCCCGCTGTGTTGGGAAGACGAGCAAGTGGAAGGGAGAGATCGCCAACCTCCGCATCGGTCTCGCGCACGCTCTGGACCAGAACGCTGGGTCCACCGATGCCGAGATTTGGACGATGCACGCGCGAGTCCGATCTTTACGCTGGGCGATCTTGCTGCGCTTGCTTCTGGAGGCCGGCGTCCCGGCCAAGACTCTAAGCGCGGCCGTCGAGGCGTCCAGAAGGTTCCAGCGCGATGAGCGGATCTGGCGGACACGGCTGCCGAAGGTCTTCCCGATTTCGGATGACGCCCCCGCAGAGGCGAACTCTCCAACTGAACCCGCTCACGGGGCAACAACTCAGCCGTGACCAGCCAGCGGGACCGCGGGTGCGGGGATAGACGCCACTGGGCACGTCGACTCCGTGGCGACGCTCCGCTGTTTTCAGCGGTTAGCCTGTGCGCAGCACGACCTGATCGGTGCCCAGCGATGCGGAATCCCATGCGGAATCCACCCCGTGTACAGGGGTGTCACGGGATGCACGCCCGTGCATCGCTCTATAGTTCTGAGGTGAACGACGTGGAGGCACTCTGTTGGATGAGCACGACCCTGGAGATGGACATGACGGCTACCCGCCTAGCTCCACGGACTCGGCGTCTTCGCAGGTCAGCCTCCTGTGGCGGACCGACCACCTGCTCGGCGAACCGTTCCAGGAGGCCCCGCTCGGGCCCGCCACGCTGGTGCGCTACCCGCACCCGGACGACGCTCCCCCGCCCCACGCCGCCGTCGTCCACGTGCACGGCTACAACGACTACTTCTTCCAGGAGCACCTGGCCCGCACCTTCACGGCGGCGGGGTACGCCTTCTACGCCGTCGACCTGCGGGCCGCCGGGCGGTCGCTGCAGCCGGACCAGATCCCGCACTTCGTGACGGACCTGCGCGAGCAGGCCACTGACATCGCCGCCGCCGCGCGGGCCGTGCGCGCTCTGGAGCCGGGCCTGCCGCTCGTGCTGCATGCCCACTCCACGGGCGGGCTGACCGGGGCGCTGTGGGCGCACGCCCACCGCAGCGCCGCAGGGGCCGGCGCCGGGCCCGACCTGCTCGTGCTCGACTCGCCGTTCCTCGACCTGTGGGCGCCCGAGTGGCAGCGCACGATCATGACCCAGGTGCTGGACGCGGTCGGGCACCTCGCCGCGACGGCGGTGCTGGGCGACGGCCCGTCCCGGTACGCCGAGCACCTGCTCGCCGCCAACGGCGGGCGCTGGGAGTTCGACACGACGCTCAAGCGCCCCGAGGGCCTGCCCCGCCGGGTCGGGTGGTTCGTCGCCGTGCGGCGCGGGCAGGCGCGCGTCGCCGCCGGGCTCGAGATCGCCTGCCCGGTGCTGCTCGCGCGGTCCGACTCCTCCGGCCCGGACGACCTGGACAACCCCCTGCTCGACGCGCAGGACACCGCGCTCGACGTGGACCAGATGGCGGCGCTCGTGCCACGCCTCGGCCACGACGTCACGGAGCTCGTCGTCCCGGGCGGTGTGCACGACCTCACACTGTCGGCCCACGGGCCGCGCGAGGCCTACCTCGACGGCATGCTGGAATGGACGAACAGCCGGGTCGACGCCGCCGTCGGCGCCCGGGACACCATGTAGTACGACGAAGCGGTACAACGAAGCTGGACCACGATGCACGACCGAGACGCGGGACGAGACATGAGGTACAACCAGTGAGCTACTTCGAGGGGCCGTTCCAAGCCCTCGCCCACCGCGGGTTCGCGCACGCCTCGGCCGGCACCGAGGGCCTGGAGAACTCGCTCGCGGCGTTCGGCGCCGCCGTCGACCTCGGCTACCGCTACGTGGAGACGGACGCGCACGGCACCGCCGACGGCGTCGCGGTCGCGCTGCACGACGAGTCGCTCGACCGCACCACCGACGGCACCGGCCTCGTGGCCGAGCTCCCGTGGTCCGAGGTCAGCGAGGCGCGCATCGGCGGCGTCGAGCCCGTGCCGCTGCTCGAGGACGTCCTGGGCGGCTGGCCCGGCCTGCGGGTCAACATCGACGTCAAGCACGGCTCCGGCGTCGGGCCGGTCGCCCGGGCCATCGAGAAGACGGCGTCGTGGGACCGCGTGTGCGTCACCTCGTTCGACGCCGCCCGCCGCCGCGCGACCCTCGCCAGGCTCTCCCGCCCCGTGGCGACGTCGGCCGGCCGCAGGGAGATCACGGCCTTCCTGACCGGGGTGCGCGTCCGCGTGCCGGTGCTGTCCCGGCGCGCCCTGCGCGACGTCGACGCGCTGCAGGTCCCGGTGAGCGAGGGCTCGATCACCGTCGTGGACGCTGCGTCGATCGAGGCCGCGCACGCGCTCGGCAAGAAGATGCACGTCTGGACCATCGACGAGCCGGACGAGATGAACCGGCTCATCGACGAGGGCGTGGACGGACTGATCACCGACCGCGCCGACCTCCTCAAGAAGGTCCTGGAGGACCGGGACCTCTGGGCCTGACCCGAGCTCAGCCCAGCGTCAGCGTGACCGGGGTGCCCGGGCCCTTGGCCGGGGGCTCCTTGGCGACCTCCGCGTAGGCCGCGGCCAGGAGGGTCGGGTCGGGGCCCTCCAGGCGCACGGGCTTGGCGACGTCGTCCAGCACCACGAACCGCAGCAGGTCGCCGCGGGTCTTCTTGTCGCGGCGCATCGCGGCCAGGAGCTGGTCCCAGCGGTCGCCGCGGTAGTGCACCGGGAGGCCGAGCGAGGACAGGATGGTGCGGTGCCGGTCGGCGACGTCGTCGGGCAGCTTGCCGGCCAGGCGGGCGAGCTCGGCCGCGAAGACCATGCCCACGCTGACGGCGGCGCCGTGGCGCCACTGGTAGCGCTCGGCCAGCTCGATCGCGTGGCCCAGGGTGTGCCCGTAGTTCAGGATCTCGCGCAGGCCGGCCTCCTTGAGGTCCTCCCCCACGACCTGGGCCTTGACCCGGACGGACCGCTCCACCAGCTCGGCGACGACGCCCCAGGTCTCGTCGGAGGCGTCGGCTCCCGCCCAGTCGCGCAGCTCGTCGACGTGCGCCTCGACCAGGTCGAGGATCTCCGGGTCGGCGATGAAGCCCGTCTTGACGACCTCCGCCAGGCCCGCGACCAGGTCCCACTTGTCGAGCGAGCCGAGGGCCGCCAGGTCGCACAGCACGCCCGCCGGCGGGTGGAACGCGCCCACGAGGTTCTTGCCCTCGGTCGTGTTGATGCCCGTCTTGCCGCCCACGGCGGCGTCGACCATCGCGAGCAGCGTGGTCGGCACGTGCACCACGCGGATCCCCCGCAGCCAGGTCGCGGCCACGAAGCCCGCCAGGTCCGTGGTGGCGCCCCCGCCGACGCCGATGATCGCGTCCGACCGCGTGAAGTCGAGCTGGCCGAGCAGGCCCCACAGGAAGGCCGCGACCTGCGGCGTCTTGGCCGACTCGGCGTCGGGCACCTCGGCCACGAACGCCTCGTAGCCGCCGGCCTTCAGGTCCTCGGCGATCGTGTCCGCGGTCGCCGACAGCGCGGCCGGGTGGATCACCATGACCTTGCGCGCCGCACCCACCAGGGACGGCAGCTCGCCCAGCAGGTGGCGGCCGATGACGACGTCGTAGGGCACGTCTCCCCGCACGGTGACCCGTGTGGGGGCGCTGTCGGTGCTCACGCGTTGCTCTCCTTGTGCTTCGGGTCCACGTGCTTCGGGTCCACCACGTTCTTGGGGTCTCTCAGCTCGCCGCCCGCCAGCTCCAGGCCGAGGGCAGCGACGATCTCCGCCGCCACCTGCTCGCCGGGCCGCTCGCTGGAGACGATGGTCAGCGTCGCGAGCCGCTCGTACGTCGGGCGCCGCTCGGTCATCAGCTTCTGCCACTGCGCGCGCGGGTTGCCGAGCAGCAGCGGCCGGGCCTGGTTCATGCCGACCCGCTGGGCGGCCACCGCGAGCGGCACGTCCAGGAAGACGACGTGGCCGCCGTCCGCCGCGTACCTCTCGAGCGCCTCCTGGGTGGCGGGGTTCATGACGGCGCCCCCGCCGAGCGACAGCACGCCGTCGTGCTCCGCGAGCGCCGCGAGCACGGCCTGGTGCTCGAGCTCGCGGAATCGCGGCTCGCCGTCGTTCACGAAGATGTCGCTGACGGGCTTGCCTGCGGTGGCCTCGATGTCGGCGTCGGTGTCCCGGACCGTGACGTCCAGGCCGGCGGCGAGGATGCGGCCGACCTTGGACTTGCCGGAGCCCGGGGGGCCGATCATGACGGCGACGGGGCCGTTGCGGGTCGAGTCCCCGCTGGTCGAGCCTGTCGAGGCCCTCACTGGAGCAGCTCCGGGATGGCGGCGACGTAGGAGTCCAGGTTGCGGCGCACCTCGGCCACCGAGTCGCCGCCGAACTTCTCGAGCGCGGCCTCGGCGAGCGTGAGCGCGACCATCGCCTCGGCGACGACGGCGGCGGGCGGCACGGCGCACACGTCGGACCGCTGGTGGTGGGCCGTGACGGGCTCGCCGGTGGCGGTGTCTACGGTCGGCAGGGCGCGGGGCACCGTAGAGATGGGCTTCATCGCGGCGCGCACGCGCACGACCTCGCCGTTCGACATGCCGCCCTCGATGCCGCCGGCGCGGTTGGTGGTGCGCTCGATGCCGCCGGGTCCCCGCACGATCTCGTCGTGGGCGGCGGTGCCGCGGCGGCGGGCGGTGCGGAAGCCGTCGCCGACCTCGACGCCCTTGATCGCCTGGATGCCCATCAGCGCGGCGGCCAGGCGCGCGTCGAGCCTGCGGTCGCCCTGCACGTAGGTGCCCAGGCCGGACGGCACGCCGTAGGCGAGCACCTCGACGACGCCGCCGAGGGTGTCGCCGTCCTTCTTGGCCAGGTCGATCTCCTCGACCATGAGCTTGGACGACGCGGCGTCGAGGCAGCGCACCGGGTCGGCGTCGAGCGCGGCGAGGTCATTCGGGGTCGGCAGCGCGGCGTCGTCGGGCACGCCCGCCTCGCCGATCGCGACCACGTGCGAGACCAGGCGGATGCCGAGGGCCTGCTCGAGGAACTTCGCGGCCGCGACGCCGAGCGCGACACGCGCCGCGGTCTCGCGGGCCGAGGCGCGCTCCAGCACGGGCCGGGCGTCCTCGAAGCCGTACTTGCGCATGCCGATCAGGTCGGCGTGGCCTGGGCGGGGGCGCGTCAGCGGCCGGTTGCGGGCCACCTCGCGCTCGTCGCCGGTGCCGGCGTCGACCATGAGGGCCTCGGCGGGCACCGGGTCGGCCGACATGACGTCGGTCCACTTGGGCCACTCGGTGTTGGCGATCTCGATGGCGAGCGGCCCGCCCTGCGTGACGCCGTGGCGCAGGCCGCCGAGCACCCGCACCTCGTCCTGCTCGAACTTCATCCGCGCCCCGCGGCCGTAGCCGAGGCGGCGGCGCGCGAGCGCGCCCTGGATGTCCGACGTCGTCAGCTCCACCCCTGCGGGCAGACCCTCCATCACGCCCACGAGAGCAGGACCGTGCGACTCACCCGATGTCAACCAACGCAGCATGCTCGGATTGTTTCACGCGGGTGACGGGGACGGCGCACCGGTCCACAGGGCGGCGCGCCGTCGGCGTGTCGTCGGGGAACAGCGTCGGGGAACAACGTCGGGAAACAACCTTGCCTCAGCCCGTCCCCGGCCCGCCGAGCGCCGCCTGGAGCGCCTCGTCCATCGCCGCGAGCGGCGCCACGCGTCCGGTCATGAGGCGCACCTGCTCGGCCGCCTGGTGCAGCAGCATGCGCTCGCCGCCCAGGGTCTCGGCCCCGAGCGCGGCCCACGCGGACTGCAGCGCGGTGGGGCGCGGGTCGTAGACGACGTCGAGCAGCACGCCGCGCGGCTGGTCGCCGGCGGCCGCCAGCAGGTCGGTCAGCAGCGGCGCCCAGGTGTCGGCCGCGTACTTCGGCGTCGTGGAGACGACGGCGTCCGCGCGCGCCAGGGCCGACGTCGTCGCCTTGTCGTCGAACACCTCGAACGACGGGCTCACGCCCATCCGCGCCACGGCCTCCCGCAGCGGGCCGATGCGGTCCAGGGAGCGCACGAACACCTGCGGCGAGGGGCAGCCGAGCTCGGCGACCGCCGCGAGCGCCGACGCCGCCGTCGCTCCGCCGCCCAGGACCACGGCGTCGGACACCCGGCGGGTGCCGAGGCGCTCCCGCAGCGCCGCGACGATGCCGTACACGTCGGTGTTGGCGCCGGTCGTGGTGACGCCGGTGCGGCCGGCGCCGCCCGCCGCACCTCCGACCGCCGAGAACAGCACCGTGTTCACGGCGCCGACCGCCTCGGCGAGCGGCTCCACGTGGTCCAGCAGCGGGATGACCACCTGCTTGAGCGGCATGGTCAGGCTCAGGCCCGCCCAGCCGCGGTCGACGTCGCGCAGGAAGCCCGGCAGGGCGTCCTGGGTGACGTCGTGGACGCCGTACTCCCACCCGTCCAGGCCGAGGGCCCGGTAGGCCGCGGTGTGCAGCACCGGCGAGAGGGAGTGTGCGACGGGGTGACCAAGGACAGCAGCGCGGCGCCTCGGCGTACGGGTCGAGCCCGGGGTGGCAGAGCGCATGGTCAGTGGCCGTTCGCCGCTTCCCAGGCCCGGAGCTCGGCCACAAGGGCGTCGAACTCTTCCTGGGTAGTGGCGAACTTGGTCTCGCCGGTCTCCAGGTTCACCGCGCACCAGTACATCCACGTGCCGTCGGCCGGGTTCATTGCCGCATCGATGGCGCTGCGGCCCGGGTTCGAGATGGCCGTCGGCGGCAGGCCCTTGTGGCGGCGCAGGTTGTACGGGTTGGACGCGTCGTCCAGCTCGGACTGGTACAGCGCACCACTCGTGCGCCCGACGCCGTACAGGATCGAGGCGTCGATGCCGAGGTACCAGTTCTGCTCGATCCGGCTGTGGATCACGCGCGACATCTTGGGCTGGTCCTCGGGGTTCTTGGCCTCACGCTCGATCAGGGACGCCATGGCGAGGATCGACTCGCGCTGGTCGAGGGGGACATTGACCTCGCCCAGCACGCTGACGGTCTGCGCGATCATCTCCTTCAGGACGTCGGTCGCCGGGGTCTCCTTCGGCTTCACGTCGTAGGTGCTGGGGAACAACCAGCCCTCCGGCTTACCGCCGGCCTGCGGCGGGAGCAGCTTCCCGATGTTGTCGAACGCCGCCTTGACGTCCGCCTCCGGCCAGCCCTGCTTGATCATCCGCTGCTTGATCTGCTCGGCGGTCAGCCCTTCGGGAACGGTGAAGCCGCCGCGGTTGATCTTGTTCTCCGCGAGCAGCGCCACGGCCGACGCCGCGCTCATCCGCAGCTTCAGGACGTGCGTGCCGGCCTGGATCCCCCCGGCGTCCGGGTCGGCGTTGAAGGCGTGGACGAACGCCTCGGCGCTGGCCACCACGTCCTTCTGGGCGAGCTCGACACCGATCGCGTACCCGTTGGCGTTCTCGGGCACCTCGACCTCGACGTCCTGGCCGCCCGTGCCCTCGTAGTCCGCCGCCGCCAGCGGCGTCCGGATGCCGAAGAGGTAGCCGTCGTTCTTCATCGTCCAGGCCCCGAGGCCGCCCACGACGACGAGCACCGCCACCAGGGCGATGACCAGCGGGCGCCGGGACTTCTTCGTCCGGCGGTCCCTCCGGCTGGCGTACACGTCACGCTCCCCTCGTCGGCCGCGAGAGCCGCTGGCGTGCCGCGGTGGCCCCTCATAATTCACTCCCGGAAGGGCCTCGGTCACGCTCGCTCCGTCCTCTGCACTGCCTGGATCGGGTCGATCCACGCCTGGTCACGGGCCGGGCGCACGACACCGTCATCGCATGTCACGATCGCATCACAGCCCGGGTGCCGCGAACGCTACCCCGATCCGTGCATTCCCGGCCAACTCCCGGGATTCGCCGCGCAACGCCGTCATGAGCCAGCACTGCGTGCGAATTCACCCGTTCGCCGCCTCCCACGCGCGCAGCTCGTCGACGTTGCGCTGGTGCTCCTCGAAGTCCGTTGCGAACTTCGTCTCGCCCGTGTCGAGGTTGACCGTGACCCAGAACTTCCAGTCGCCCGACGCCGGCTTGAGGACGGCGTCGATCGCCACCTCGCCCGGGTTGGCGATCGGGCCCGGCGGCAGCCCCGTGTGCCGATAGGTGTTGTACGGGTTCTTGGTGTTGTCGCGGTCAGCGTTCGTCAGCTCGGTGCCCGGCTTACCCGCGCCGTACGCGACCGCCGCGTCGATCTCGAGCCGCATGTCGTCGTCGAGCCGGTTCTCGATGGCCCGCGCGATCTTCGGCTTGTCCTCGGCCTTGAAGCCCTCGCGTTCCACGAGCGACGCCTTGGTCAGCACCTGCTCCCAGTCGGCGGTGGGGACCTCCTTCTGGCGCAGCAGGCTCGTGGTGCGCTCCACCATCTGCGACAGCAGCCCGGCGGCTGTGTCGTTCGGCTTGACCATGTACGTGTCGGCATACAGCCAGCCCTCGACGTCGCCATCGGCTCCCTTGGGCAGCCCGATCTTGCCCGGACGCTTCAGCGCGGCCGCGAAGTCCTCGGCGGGCAGGCCCGTGACCTGCACCGCGCGGTCGACGATCTGGTCGGCCGTGTAGCCCTCGGGGATGGTGAGCTGCAGGTCGGCCGTCTCGTTCTTCACGAGCAGCGCGACGGCGTCCCGCGCCGGCATCCCCTCCAGCATGGTGTGGGTGCCCGGCCGGATCAGCACCGACTCCGGGTTCGCCTCGAACGCGGCGGTGAAGGCCGGCACGCTGGCGACCACGCCCGCCTCGTACAGCTCCTCGCCCATGGCGGTGCCCGTGGCACCCTCGGGGATCTCCACGTTGACCTGGTCACCGCCGGGACCCGGGAAGTCCTTGGACTCGAGCGGGGTGGTCAGGCCCATCAGCGAGTCGAGGTTCATCCAGATCGCATAGCCCGACCCGCCGACCAGCACGAGCGCCACCAGCAGCACGACCAGGGAGCGGCCGTGCCGGTTGCGCCGGCGCTTGCGCTGGGCTCTCCTGGTCGATCTGCGTTCGGGGAAAGCGGGTTCCGCCTGACTGTGCGGGGGCGCCGTGAAGAGGTCCGTCACCGGAGACTCACTGTCCTTCGTTGGGGGGCGACTGGGGTTACTCGTGCGTGTCGTGCACCGTCTGCACCTCGACGAGCTCGCCGGCGCGCTCCCCCTTCGCCCGCTCCGCGTCGAGTGCAGATTGCAGAATGATAACGGCTGCGGCCTGATCGATCACGGATCTGTGCTTCTTGGATTTCCGGCCGGCCGCGTGGAGCGCCTGATGGGCCGACACGGTAGTCATCCGCTCGTCCACGAGCCGCACCTCGGCGCCCTCTCCCGCTGCCGCCAGCGCGACGGCCAGGCGGCCCGCGAAGGCCCGCGCGTCCGCCGTCGCCGCCCCCTCCTTGCCGGACAGGTGCCGGGGCAGCCCGACGTAGACGACGGCGGCGAACCGCTCGGCCGCCTCGGCGACGATCCGGGCGACGTCGGCGGTGGTGCCCTGGGCGCTCCGGCCGGGCGGTGTGCCGCCCTGGCGAGCCTTGCCGGGCTTGGCAGCCTTGCCGGACGCCGCCAGCACCCGCGGCACGGTCTCCACCGGGGTGGCCACCAGGCCGTCGGGGTCGCTGGCGGCCAGCCCGATCCGGGCCATGCCGACGTCGACCCCGAGCCGGGCCCCGCGTGGGAGGCCCGGCTCGGGGGTCTCGACAGGCTCGACCACCGGGTGCACCGGCGTCAGGCGCCGACGGCGGCCAGGCGCACGCTCTCGGCGATGCCTGCCAGCGCCTCGCCCAGCTTGGCCGGGTCGGTGCCGCCGCCCTGGGCCATGTCCGGCTTGCCGCCGCCTCCGCCGCCGAGCGTCTGGGCCGCCGTGCGCACCAGGTCGCCGGCCTTGTAGCCGGCAGCGCGGGCGGCGGCGTTGGTCACGACCACCACGACGGGGCGGCCGCCCGACACGCCGCCTGCGGCGGCCACGACGGGCTCGGCCTCGCCGAGGCGCGAGCGGACGTCGAGCACGAGGGCGCGCAGGTCGTCGGCCTGGGCCTCGCCGGCGTCGTGCGCGATGACGCGGACGTCGCCGACGCGCGGGGCCTCGGCGGCGAGCTTGCCCGCCGTGGCCAGGAGCTGGCCCTGCCGCATGGCGGCGAGCTCCTTCTCGGCGTCCTTGAGGCGGGACACGAGCGAGCCAACCCGGTCGGGCAGCTCCTCGGCGCGCGTGTTGAGCAGGCCCGTGAGCTGGCCGACCAGGGCGTGCTCCTTGGCCTGGAAGCCGTACGCGCCGTCGCCCACGAGGGCGTCCACGCGGCGCACGCCGGAGCCGATCGACGACTCGCCCAGCAGCGTCACCCGGCCGAGCTGGCCGGTCTGCTTGACGTGCGTGCCGGCGCACAGCTCGCGCGACCAGTCGTCGCCGATCGAGACGACGCGGACGACGTCGCCGTACTTCTCGCCGAACAGCGCCATGGCGCCGGCGGCGCGGGCCTGCGCGATCGGCATGAGCTGGTCGGTCACCTCGAGGTTGTCGGCGAGGCGCACGTTGACACGCTCCTCGATCTCCGTCAGAGCCGACGCCGAGACGGCCGACGGCGAGCGGAAGTCGAACCGGATGCGGCTCGGGGCGTTCTCCGACCCGGCCTGCGTGCGGTCCGGGCCCACGAGCTCGTGCAGCGCCTTGTGGATCATGTGCGTGGCCGAGTGGGCGCGGCTGATGGCCTTGCGGCGGGCCGTGTCGATCTGCGCGGTGCCGGGGTCGCCCAGTGCCACGGTCCCCTCGATGAGGCGGCCGCGGTGCACGCTCAGGCCCTTGATGGGGCGCTGCACGTCGTCGACCTCGATGGTGGCGCCGGCGTCGAGCACGATGGTGCCGTGGTCGGCGAGCTGGCCGCCGGCCTCGGCGTAGAACGGCGTGCGGTCCAGGACGACCTCGACCTCGGCGGGGGCGGTGACGGCCGGGGCGGGCACGCCGCCCGACAGCAGGCCGGTCACGCGCACGGCGGCGTCGGTCTGCGTGTAGCCGAGGAACTCGACCGGGGCCGTGAGCTCCTTCTCCAGGGCCTCGTAGGCGGCGACGTCGGCCCCGCCCGTGCGCTTGGCGATGGCGTCGGCGCGGGCACGGGTGCGCTGCTCCTGCATCAGCGAGCGGAAGGCCTGCTCGTCCACCTGGACGCCCTGCTCGGCGGCCATCTCCAGGGTGAGGTCGATCGGGAAGCCGTAGGTGTCGTGGAGCTGGAAGGCGGCGTCGCCCGGCAGGACGAGGCTCGTGCCGCCGTCCCCGCTCTGCCGCTTCAGGTTCGCCACTGCCGTGTCGAGGATCGTGGTACCCGAGGCGAGCGTGCGCCGGAAGGCCTCCTCCTCGGCGTAGGCGACCGCGGAGATCTGCTCGAAGTTGGTGGCGAGCTCCGGGTAGGAGGGAGCCATGGCGTCCTTGGAGACCGGCAGCAGCGAGGTCAGGGCGAGGCCGTCGACGCCGAGCAGGCGCATGGCGCGCACCGAGCGGCGCAGCAGGCGGCGCAGCACGTAGCCGCGGCCCTCGTTCGAGGGGCGCACGCCGTCGCCGATGATCATCAGGGCCGAGCGGACGTGGTCGGCCACGACGCGCATGCGCACGTCGTCCTCGTGGTTCTCGCCGTACGTCTTGCCGCTGAGCTTCTCGGCGGCCTCGATGACGGGGAAGACCTCGTCGATCTCGTACATGTTGTCCTTGCCCTGGAGCAGGAAGGCAACACGCTCGAGGCCCATGCCGGTGTCGATGTTCTTGTTCGCGAGCTCCCCGAGGATGCGGAACTCCTCCTTGGACTTCACCTCGTCGATCTCGTACTGCATGAACACGAGGTTCCAGATCTCGACGAAGCGGTCGCCGCCCTCGTCGATCAGCGGGCCGCCGTCCGGACCGTAGGCGGCGCCGCGGTCGTAGAAGATCTCCGAGCACGGGCCGGCCGGGCCGGGCTGGCCGGTGGACCAGTAGTTGTCCTTCTTGCCGAGGCCCTGGATGCGCTCGTCGGGCAGGCCGACGATGTCCTTCCAGAGCTGGCGGGCCTCGTCGTCCTCGTAGTAGACGGTGACCCACAGCTTGTCCGGGTCGATGCCCAGCTTGCCCTCGTCCAGCGAGCCCGTCAGGAAGTCCCAGGCCATGCGGATGGCGTCGGCCTTGAAGTAGTCGCCGAACGAGAAGTTGCCGTTCATCTGGAAGAACGTGCCGTGGCGCGTCGTCTTGCCGACGTCCTCGATGTCGAGCGTGCGCACGCACTTCTGCACGCTCGTGGCGCGCTTCCACGGCGGCGTCTGCTGCGCCGTCATGTACGGGATGAACGGCACCATGCCCGCGATGGTGAACAGCGTCGACGGGTCCGGGGAGATCAGCGACGCAGACGGCACCACCGCGTGGCCCTGAGCTTCGAAGTAGTCGAGCCAACGCTTGCGGATCTCGGCGGTGCGCATGAGGTCAGTGGTCCTTCTTCTCGGTCGTGCGGGAACGTCGTACGGGAATGTGGTGTGTCGGTGGCCCGACGCAGTCCCATTCTGCCGCTGGTTGCACGGCAGACGGAAACTGAAAGAACCGGCGGGATGTCCCCCGGACGATCTCGCCGGGCATCTGGCGTTCGGCCCTGCGGGCTCGCTACCGCTGGTCGCCGGGGAGCTCGCCGCGCAGGGACGCCATGAGCTCGGCCTCGCGCTCGGCGCGGGCGACGGAGAACTCGGACCGGAACGTGCGTGCCATCGTGTTCAGGCGCGCCCCGGCGTCGTCCACCGCTGCCGCGGCGCGCTCGCTGACGGCCTCCGGCGTGTAGCGCCGGACGACCTGGCGGCCCTTGTAGATCACGACGACCGTGACGGCGGCGCCCACGCCGACCCAGAACAGGCGGCGGATCATGCGCCGGTCCCTGTTGACCCGGCCCCGTCCGGGCCGGTGTGCTTGCCGGAGCGGCCCCCCGCCCTGCCGAACGCCTGGCGCACGCCGTAGGAGAACGCGGCCACCCTGACGAGCGGGCGACCCAGCGTCGCCGCGTACAGGCCGGTCAGCGCGGACACGTTCTCGCTGACCGACGCCGCGGACGTGGTGATCGTGTCGACCTTGACGAGCTGGGTGTTCGCGGACGCGAGGGTGCTCGCGGCCTCGTCGAGGATCGGCACCGAGTGCTCGGTGACGTCACGGACGCTCGAGCGCGCCTCGTCGAGGAGTTTTCCCAGCTTCCACAGGGGGACGGCGAGAAAGCCCACCAGGAGCACGAACGCGATCGCCGCGATCAGTCCCGCCACGTCTCCGAGGTCGCCGAAGGTCATGCGCAAGCTCCTGCCCTGAAAGGTCCGCTGATGATCAGCGCCGATGTCTGTGGGGAATCGTTCGTCACCCTATCCCGGCCACCGCCGACACTGCCGCGCGACACTGCCGACCGACGTGCCCCGGATGCAGAAAGCCCCGCCTGCGCCGAAGCGCGGACGGGGCGTCCTGAGCATGCTGAACGGGCTGGATCAGCGAGCGTAGAACTCGACGACCATCTGCACGTCGCAGGTCACGGGGACCTCGACGCGCTTCGGGTGGCGGGTCAGCGTGGCCGTCAGCTTCTCGAGCTGGACGTCCAGGTAGCCCGGCAGCGCCGGCAGCACGTCGCGGTGCGCGCCGGCGGCGGCGACCTGGAACGGCACGGTGGTCTGGCTCTTCGGCTTGACCTGGATGGTCTGGCCCGGCTTCACGCGGAACGACGGGCGGTCCACGATCTTGCCGTCCACCAGGATGTGGCGGTGCGTCACGTGCTGACGCGCCTGCAGGATGGTGCGGCCGAAGCCGGCACGCAGCACGACCGAGTCGAGACGCGTCTCGAGGTCCTCGACCATGACCTCACCGGTCAGGCCGGCCTGCTTGCGGGCGTTCTCGTACACCTTGAGGAGCTGCTTCTCCTTGAGCATGTACTGGGCGCGCAGACGCTGCTTCTCGCGCAGACGCACCGCGTAGTCCGACTCGGTGCGGCGGCGGGCACGGCCGTGCTCGCCGGGCGGGTACGGGCGCTTCTCGAAGTGCTTGACAGCCTTGGGCGTGAGCGCGAGGCCCAGCTTGCGGCTCAGTCGCACCTGGCGGCGCGAACGGGTCACAGAAGTCACTGTGTTTCCTGTCCTGTAGTAAGGAAAAAAGGTCACACCCGGACACGGAGAGCCCACGAGGGGAACCACACCGGGTGCGGGACCAGCCGTTGGAGCGGGGTGATCAGATCGAAGATCGGACCATCACGTTCACGGGGCCGAGGTCCCAGGGAGCTGCCGTAGGCAACCTGTCCATCTTAACGCACGTCAGGGCTTCAGCTCGCCGTGGGGCTGGTCACTGCTTCCGGTCGCTGCTGCCGTCCTCGCTACCGAGGATCCCGCGGATGCGCTCCAGCCGCTCCGACACCTGCCGCTCGTAGCCGCGGTCGCTCGGGTCGTAGTAGCGCGAGCCCTCAAGGACGTCCGGCAGGTACTGCTGCGGCGCGACGCCGTGCGGCCAGTCGTGCGCGTACCGGTACCCGTCGCCGTGCCCCATCTGCTTGGCGCCCGCGTAGTGCGCGTCGCGCAGGTGCGGCGGCACCGTCCCCACCCGCCCGGCCCGCACGTCCGCGAGCGCCGCGTCCACGCCGAGGTAGGCGGCGTTCGACTTGGGCGCGGTGGCCAGGTGCACCACGGCCTCGGCCAGCACGATGCGGCCCTCGGGCATGCCGATGAGCTGCACGGCCGTCGCGGCGGCGACGGCGGTCTGCAGGGCGGACGGGTCCGCCATGCCCACGTCCTCGGCGGCGGAGATGACCAGGCGCCGGGCGATGAAGCGGGGGTCCTCGCCGGCGGCGACCATGCGGGCGAGGTAGTGCAGCGCGGCGTCGACGTCGGACCCGCGGATGGACTTGATGAACGCGGAGATGACGTCGTAGTGCTGGTCGCCGTCGCGGTCGTAGCGGACGGCGGCGACGTCGATGGCGCGCTCGACGTCGGCCAGGCCGATGCGCGGGACGGCAGCGCCGTCGCCGTCCCCCCGGTCCTCGCCGGTCGAGCTCGTCGAGACCTCGTCCGAGAGCACGGCGCCGGCGGCGGCCTCCAGGATGGTGAGTGCCTTGCGGGCGTCCCCGCCGGACAGGCGCAGGAGGTGCTCGGTCGCCTCGTCGTCGAGCTCGACGGAGCCGCCGAGGCCGCGCTCGTCGGTCACGGCGCGCAGGACGAGCTCGCGGACGTGCTCGGTCTCCAGCGGCCGGAGGGTGAGCAGCAGCGAGCGGGACAGCAGCGGCGAGTTCACGGAGAAGCTGGGGTTCTCGGTGGTGGCGGCCACGAGAGTGACCCACCGGTTCTCGACGCTGGGCAGCAGCGCGTCCTGCTGCGACTTGGAGAAGCGGTGCACCTCGTCGACGAACAGCACGGTCTCGTCGCCGCCTGTGGCGAGCCGGCGCCGGGCGTCCTCGACGACCTGGCGGACGTCCTTGACGCCGGCGGTCACGGCGCTCAGCTCGACGAAGCGCCGGCCGGACACGGTGGCGACGAGGTAGGCGAGGGTGGTCTTCCCGGTGCCGGGCGGCCCCCAGAGGATGACCGACGACGGCGCGGCGCGCCCGCCCCCGCCGGGCTCGATGAGCCGGCGCAGCGGCGACCCGGGCACCAGCAGGTGCTCCTGCCCGGCGATCTCGTCGATGGTGGCCGGGCGCATGCGCACGGCGAGGGGCGACGAGGCGCGCGCGGCGGGGGTGCCCGCCGTGTCGGTCGTCACCGTACTGAACAGGTCGTCGAACACCACCCCAGCCTACGGATGCTCACCGACACTCCCGTCCGCGGGCCACGGCTCGTTGGGCTCGCGCGGGTCGTCCGGCAGGATCGTGCCCACCCAGGCATCGCGCCGCACGCCGCGCTGCAGGCCGTGCCTGCGCAGCGTGCCCTCCACGCGGAACCCGAGGCGCCACGCGACGCGCCGCGACGCCCAGTTGCCGACGTACGCCACCCACGTCACCACCGACAGCCCCAGGCCCGCGGGGTCCAGGGCCCAGTCGACGACGAGCCGCGCCGCCTCGGTGCACAGGCCGTCGCCGCGGGCGTCCGCCGTCATCCAGAAGCCGAGCTCGCCCGCGCGCTCCTCCCCCGGGCTGCCCTCGCACGTGAGGCCGACCATGCCGACCAGCGGCCCGTCGGCGTCCCCCGGCGCGCGCACGGCCCAGGTGTGCACCGAGCCGTTGGCCCAGCCGTCGGCGACGTGGTGGCGCACGAACCCGTCGGCGTGCCGGCGCTCGTACGGCACCGGCACCGCCGTCCACTGGGCAACGGCTGGGTCCCGGCAGGCCGCGGTGATCGCGTCGATGTCCGCGTACGTGGGGACGGACAGGCGGACGCGCTCCGAGGCCAGGACGAACGGTTCCATCCCTCGATGGTGCCACAGAAACAGGCCCCGACCTGCAGGTTTACCTCTAGGCGGGGGCGGCGGGCCCGTCCGGGACGCGCTCGTCGGACGTCGCCGGCGGTCCGTCGCGGGGCGGTCCGACGTCGGCCACATCGCCGGATCCAGAGCCGGGGCCGGCGTCGGGCGGCAGGTCGGCGTCGGGGCGCTTGCGCAGCGTGCTGAACACCGACCAGGCCACCGCGATGAGCGGGACCGCGATGATCGCGCCGAGGATGCCGCCCACCACCGTGCCGCTCGTGACGCCCAGGGCGACCACGACGGGGTGCAGCGAGACCTGCTTGCCCATGATGAGCGGCTGCAGCACGTGCCCCTCGAGCTGGCCGATGCCGGCGATGCCGATCACGACGATCAGGGCCGTCAGCAGCCCGTCGGCCGCGAGCGCCACCACCGCCGCGATGATCATGGCCAGGGGCGCGCCGATCAGCGGGATGAAGGTACCGATGAACACCAGGACGGCCAGGGGCGCCGAGAGCGGCACGCCGAGGATCGACAGGAAGATGCCGGCCAGGACGCCGTTGGTGATCGCGACGAGCACGGTGCCGCGGGTGTAGCCGGAGAACGTGTACCAGCCGGCGCCGGCGGCGGCGTGCCACTTGATGCGGGTGCGCTCGGGGACCTGGGACATGAACCAGCGCCACATCGCGGCGCCCGAGGCGAGGAAGAAGACCGTGCAGAAGAGCGCGAGCGCCAGGACCGCGACGCCCTCGACGATCGAGCCGGCGCTCTCGGCGGCCCTGCTGACGAGGGTCTGGGAGTTCTCCTGGATCCAGTTGGCGGCGTCGTCGATCCACTGGTCGCGGGTGTCGACCTCGACGGTGACCGGGAACGAGTTGCTCTCGATCAGGTCGACGAGCTGGTCGATGCCGGTGTTGAACTCCCCCGCGAGCCGTTCCCACTGGCCCGCGACGGACACGACGACGTACGTCACGAGGCCGCCGATGACGAGGATGCCCGACAGGATGGCCGCCGCCGTCGCCAGGGCGCGGGGCATGACCCGGGCGTAGAGGTCGGTCAGCGGGTTGAGGACCGCCGTGAAGACGAGCGCCAGGAACACCGCCACGAAGACGATCAGCACCTGCGTCACCGCCCAGAACACCAGGGCGATGCCGCCTACGAGCACGATCAGGCGCCACGACCAGCCGGCCGAGGCGCGCAGCCAGGGCGGCGGGGCCGGCTGGTTCGACGCCGGGTCGTGGTGCGCGACGTCGGGGCGTGATGCGGGGTCGGGCACCGATTCAGTCTGCCTCATGAGCGGGCGCGGTGCCCTGCGTCTTCCGGCGCAGCGTGCTGAACACCGCCCACGTCACCGCGGTGAGCGGCACCGCGACGACGGCGCCGAGCAGGCCGCCGAGCACCGAGCCCGCGGCGACCACGAGCGCCATCACCACGGGGTGCAGCGAGACCTGCTTGCCGGTGATCAACGGCTGGAGCACGTTCGCATCGATCTGCGCCACCACGACCATGCCGATCAGCACCACCAGCGCGAGCACCGGGCCCTTGGCAGCCAGCGCGACGAGCACGCTGACGACGATGGCGGCGACGGGGCCGATCATCGGGACGAACGCCCCGAGGAACACCACCACGGACAGCGGGAGGGCCAGCGGCACGCCCACGACGGTCAGGAAGACGCCGGCGATCACGCCGTCCGACAGCGCGACGAAGAACATGCCGCGCGTGAAGCCGGAGAACGCGGTCCAGCCGGCTCCCGCGGCAGCCTCCCAGCGCTCGTGGCGGTCCGCGGGGACCAGGGAGAGCACCCAGCGCCACATGCGGCCGCCCTGGGTCAGGAAGAACACGGTGCAGAAGACCGCGAGCACGACGGCGGTGACGCCTTCCGCGATCGAGCCGGCGCTCGCGGCGGCGGTGGCCGCGTAGTCGCCCGCGTTCGCCTGGAGCCAGGCACCGCCGTCCTCCAGCCACTTCCTGGGCGTGCCCAGGCCGGCCAGGATCGGGATGTCGGTGACGAGCACGGCGAGGTCCGTGAGGCCGGTGCCGAACTCCGTGGCGAGCTCCTCCCAGCGGCTGACCACCGAGGAGACCACGTACGTCACCAGGCCGCCGACGGCGAGGACCGCGGTCAGCAGGGACGCCGTCATGGCGAGCCCGCGCGGCATCACGCGGTCGTACAGGTCCCCGAGCGGCAGCAGCACCGTCGTGAAGACCAGCGCGAGGAACAGGGCGACGAACACGAGCTGGACGAGGCTCACCACGTAGAACACGAGGGCCACGGCGACCACGATGCCGACCAGCTTCCATGCCAGGTCGCCGGTGGACCTCAGCCACGGTGCGCCGAAGGTGGCCGGCACGGGGGCGGCCGGTGCGGCGTTGGGCTCGGCCGCCTGCTGCGGGGTGGTCGGCGACTCCGCCGCTGTCGTCGGCGCTACCGTCGGCGCGTCAGCCGTCATCACCATGCTCCAGATTTTGTTTTGGCCGGATTGTCCAGGCGGACGTTAGCGGGAGGTCGCTTCTCTCGACAACTTTTCACAGGCGCGAGCGCCTGCCCCGGAACCTACCGTGGCGGCATGAATATTCTGGTGACCGCGATGTCGGCGATCGCCAGCCCCTCGGCGTGCGCGCCGGACGTCACCTGGCCAGCGGCTCCTCGTCTCGCACCGCGGCGACCACGTCGAGGATCGCTTCGCTCGTCGCGGCGGCGTGCGCCTCCTCATGTATCAATGCCGAGTGGTCGGCACCCTCGATGAGGCGATGTGCCGACTCATCCGACAACGTCGCCAACTGCTCCTGCTTCTCCACCGAGGCCGCATCACTGCCCACAGAGGCCGTCAGAACGACCAACGGCTTCGAGCCGAAGTCCTCGAGCCAGGCCGCCTGACCGCCCGACGTGTTGGCTGTGAGGTACTCCTCGACGGTGCCGCGAAGGTGAGACTCCGTCGCCCCCGCCGCGCGCATCTCGTCGCGAGACTGGGGTGGCAGGTCACCGAAGTCGGATCCACTGACCAGACGACCCAACCCCAGGCGGGCGGTCGTGCCCAGCAGGGCGGCCAGCCGGTCCATCGCGTCGGGACTCGCGTCGTCGGAAGTCGTGGTGCTTCGCGGAGCAGGCTCCGACGCTGGGGCGGTGGTATCCACGAGGACCATGCCGGCAACCTCGTCGGGGTAGAGAGCGGCGGAGGTGAGGGTGTAGAGACCACCGAAGGAGTGGCCGACCAGCACGTAGGGCCCTGGCACCTGCCCGCTCTCCAGCAAGGTGTGAAGGTCGGCCGCTATCTCGGCACCGTCCTGGGCTGTTTCGGACGACTCACTCCAGCCGTGACCGGCGCGGTCGTAGACGCACACCCGTGTCTCCTCGGACACCACCGGTGCGATCCAGCCGAATGCCGAGGACATCTCTCCACCGCCGGGCTGAAGCACGACGGTGGGGCTGCCTGATCCGTTGCAGTTCAGGTGCAGGCTGTGGGTACCGACGTCGATGAGGTTTCCGGGCATCGGGTAGTCCTCATCGGCGGCTGATTGCACGGTCTCGTATCCGCCGCCCACCGAGACGATGGCGAGGACCGCAAGCACCGGGTAGAGCAACCACCGTCCGCGTCGGACCCGCAGATCGCGGTGGACGCGCACGGCCATCCAGATGACCAACGCCAACAGCGTCGGCGGCCACACCCAGTCGAGCACCGCTGAGGAGCCAAGAGTGAGCAGAAGCAACCCACCAGCCCCTAGGAACAGGGCAGGGATGAAGGCCCAACGCTGCGGCTGATCGGTGAACCGCGCTGAGAGCACCGCCAGCACGGCCCACCCGAAGGCAAACCCGCACAGCACCACCCCCAGGACGGCGTCACCCTCGGCCGGGACCAGCGGCGCGATGACGAGAAGCAGCGCGGCGACAATCCCCGTAGTCAGGGACCCGGCCACCACACTCCCGATCGGCCCCCTTGATGGTGCGTCAGGCGGCGATGCGGTCGGCCCTTTGCCCGCTGCGGAAGGGGTGGGCTGTGGCGTCGTAGAAGGATTCGTCACGATGGGCTCGATTCCTGTTCACCTGGCGTCGCGCGAGCGCAGCCTGCGCTGGAGCACGTGCCCTCACTGCCACGCTAGACCCGTTGCGTGCCCGACGACCGCCCGGACGAGCGACTCCCACGACGATTCCAGCGTGGCCCGGATTGGGAAGCGTGCATCTAGCCAGGTGACCTCGGTACCTACCGAAGGCCGGCCGAAGGAGTTATCGGCGTGCTCAGATGGTGATGGCGACCTTGCCCCGTACCGGCAACCACTCCTGACTCACATGGGCCCGCCGTAACGTGGACGGCATGGACAACCAGGCCGAGGCGGCGATGGGCGACGAAGTCTCGCCCCTGGAGCTCTTCTTCGATCTCTTGTTTGTCTTCGCGATCGTTCAGCTCTCGCACCACCTGCTGGAACACCTGACGTGGCGAGGCGCCGCCGAGACCGGCGTGCTTCTGATCGCGGTCTTCGGAGTCTGGTCCCTGACCAGCTTCGGCGCCAGCATGCCGGGTGTCAGACGGTCGACGTGGATCCGCATCCTGTTCCTCGTCATCGGGCTCGGTCTGTTCTTCAACGCAGGGATCACCCGCGCCTTCGAGGACGAGCCCTGGCTCTTCGTCGGGCCGTTCCTGGCCTGCCGCCTCGGGATAATTGCCTTCTACCGGATCTCGGCGAAGACGCCCTTGCTGAGAAGCCACGCGGCGAGCATGGTCATCTGGGGCGCAGTCGCCGCGGCGCTGTGGGTCGTCGGTGCCCTGATGGGACCCGAGGTCCGGTTGTGGTGCTGGGCACTTGCCGCCTCGGTCGACCTCGTCGGCGCATGGTCGGCGTACTGGCTGCCGGGCCGGACCTTCCGCACCGTGGAGGTGTCCTTCGCCCCGGCGCACATGATCGAGCGAAGCCGCCTCTTCCTGCTCATCGTGCTCGGCGAGACCATCCTCGCCACCGGCGGCGCGGTGGCGACTGCCGATATCAACACGGCCACGATCGCGACCGGGATTCTCGCCCTGCTCGGCACGGTCGCGCTCTGGGCGCTGTACTTCGGCGGCTCCGAGCGCCTCGTCATGGAGCACTCCAGCACCACCGGCGACCCGCTCCGCGCCGCACGCCTTGCGGTGAACGGGCAAGTCGTCACCGCCGCCGGACTCATCGTCCTAGCCGTGGGAAATGAGATCGCCATCGATCACCCCCTTACGCCCGGCACACCCACCCTCTCGCTTCTGCTTTTCGGCGGACCGTTGCTCTATCTAGGTGTCCAAACCTGGTACCTGCGGTCCCTCACCGGCCAATTCCCGCGCGAACGACTCGTCGCGGCGATTGTTCTGGCCGTGGCCGGTGTGGCCACGTGGACACTCCCACCCCTGGCCACCATCGCAATTTCCTCCGTGCTGCTCAGCCTCCTGGCTGTCCAAGTGACCATCGCAGTCCGCCGTGTGGAAGCAGGCCGTGACCGTGACAGGACGTCTGAGTCCTGATGGTGCCCCCTCGATCCAGGCGGGAGTTCGACCCGGAGGGTCAGGTGAAGCGGCCGACGTATGGTCGACGGCGTCCAGCGCAGCCTGTAGACGGGATGTCACACCGCGCATCCTGCCAGCCCGGCGAGGCCACGGTGCTGACAACACAGAAGGCCCCCGACGTGGAGGTCGGGGGCCTTCTGTGTCGCTGTCTCAACGAGTGTCCGGAGGGGGACTTGAACCCCCACGCCCGATAAAGGGCACTAGCACCTCAAGCTAGCGCGTCTGCCATTCCGCCACCCGGACAGGTGGACCGATCCCGGCGTTTCCGCCGTTCCGGTGCGTGGAAAAACATAGCACGCAGGTCGGGTCGGTTCCGAATCGAAAACCGTGTGACCTGGGTCGCGTGGGATGGCGGGCGGGCCGGGCCGTCGCGCCCACCGGTCGGGGTGGATCAGAGGTCGTGCTCGGCGAGCTCGCGGAACTCGTCGGGCACGGCGCCGCCGCGGCGCAGCACGACGGGGAGGTAGCCGACGGCGTCCCCGCCGAACTTGGTCCGGATCGCGTCCATCGACTCGTCGACAGCGCGGCGGGCCGCCCCCGGCGCGGAGCCGGGACGCCACGGGTCGGGCGGCTCCAGGTCGAGCTCGAGCTGGATCGCCAGCTGGTCCGCGAGGTTCGAGACGGAGACGCCGAGCAGCGTGATCTCGCACGGCGCGGCGTCCTCGATCGCGGACCAGGCCAGCCGCTCGGCGACCTCGGTGAGCGTGAGCGTGGCCGCGACCGGCACCGGCAGCGTGCGCGACCGCGTCGCCCGCTGCATGCCCGTGAACCGCACCGCTACCGTCACGGTGCGGCCCGCGCGCCCCTTGGCGCGCAGCCGCCGGGACACCCGGTCGGCCAGGTGCGCCAGGACCGCCCGCACGTCGCCGGGCTCGGGACGGCGCCGGCTCAGGGCCGACTGCGCTCCCACGGAGCGGGCACGGCGGGAGGTGACGACCCGGCGCGGGTCCTCGTCCTGCGCCATGGACTTCAGCTTGTGGCCCACGGCTTCGCCGAGGATGTGCTCCACCGCCGACGACGGGGTCCGCGCCAGCTCACCGATCGTCCGGATGCCGAGGTCGGCGAGGCGCTGCCCGTTCACGGGGCCCACGCCCCAGATCAGGCCGACCGGGAGCGGGTCGAGGAAGGCCCGCTCCCCGCCAGGGGCGACGACGACCAGGCCGTCCGGCTTGGCCACCTGGGAGGCGATCTTCGCGAGGTGCTTGGTGCGCGCGGCGCCGACCGAGATGGGGAGCCCCACCTCGGCGCGGACGCGCTCGCGGATCCGCGCCCCGATCGCGGCGGGCGGGCCGAACAGGTGCGTCGCGCCGGCCACGTCGAGGAACGCCTCGTCGATCGAGATCCGCTCGACGGTCGGCGTGACGTCCGCCAGGACGGCCATCACGGCATCACCCAGCCGCTGGTACTCCCGGAAGTGACCCCGGACGAACACGAGCCCCGGGCAGAGCCGGGCCGCCCGCCAGCCAGGCATCCCGCCCTGCACCCCGTGGGCCTTCGCCTCGTAGGAGGCCGCGAGCACGACGCCCCCGTGCGGCCCGCCACCGACGGCGATCGGCCGCCCGCGCAGGGCCGGGTCCAGCAGCTGCTCGGCCGACGCGTAGAACGCATCCAGGTCGGCGTGCAGGATCGTGGCACCGGGCGCTGACATGACAGGAGTCTAGTCGAACATATGTTCGAAGCGCCAGAGTCTCGGCCCAGCTGACAGAAGGCGAAGGGGCGCTTGCCAAACACGACGAGCAGCTCCCAACCCGTGGAGGAAGGGAGCCGCTCGCAGCCCGTCGTCTCAATCAGACCACGGCCCGC
The DNA here is from genome assembly GCF_042670845.1 of Promicromonospora sp. NPDC057138. Lineage (NCBI taxonomy): Bacteria > Bacillati > Actinomycetota > Actinomycetes > Micrococcales > Promicromonosporaceae > Promicromonospora > Promicromonospora sp. NPDC057138. The sequence continues at coordinate 29,742 of NZ_JBHUUX010000018.1, forward strand.
CGTCTACCAGCCCAGCCCCAGGCCGTCGACGAACGTGCCGAACCGGTCGGCGATGACCTGGTGGTCGTGGGTCGAGTAGTGCCAGTCGCAGCCGAGGAAGTCCAGGCCGGCGCCGTCGAGGTACCAGTACCGGACCCGGCTGTCGCCCGCGCCGGTGCGCTCCTGCACGACCTGCTGCACGTCGTCCGCGAACGAGCCGGCGCCGATGGCCACGATGGTCGTTCCGGTGCCGTAGCGGGTGCGCAGCTTCTGCACGAAGTCGCTGTACGCGGTGCGGTAGGCGGCGGCCAGGCTGTCCGGCGTCGTCCACGGCTCCCCGGGGTTGAGGGCTGTCGAGAAGTCATTGGTGCCGAGGTAGACCACGACGAGCTGGGGCCGCCAGGTGCCGGGGTCCCACACGTCGCCGGCCACGTTGAGCAGCGCGCGGTCGTAGTAGGTGCGGTAGCTGGTGCCCGGGTCGCTGCCGTTGTAGTTGCGCACCATCCCTCTGCCCGAGAACGCGTTGACCTGGTAGTCGGCCGACAGGCCGCGGGCGGTGAGCGCGCCGTAGCTGAGGTCTGTGTCGGTGGTCCGGCTCACCTGGTCACCGGGGCAGTCCCTGCTGGTGGAGGTGTTGCCGTAGCCGACCGTCAGCGAGTCGCCGATGAACTCGATCTGCCGGCTGCGGGCCGCCGGCCTGGTGAGGATCGCGCCGCCCGGAACGGCGACGAACCCGCCGAACTCGCTGGTGCTCCACGGGCTCTCGTTGCGCTTCACGAGGCGCACGGTGTGCTCGGCGTCGCTCAGGCCGGTGACCCACCGGGTCGCCTGACCGGGCGTCACGAGGGTGGCGACGGTCGCGCCGTCGACCTGGACGTCGTAGTCGGCGGCCGAGTCGTTCAGCACGATCCCCACCCCGGCGCCCCGGAACCGGCCCTCGAAGTAGATGCCGGGCCAGCTGTACTGGACGGTGTCGCCGCTGACCTTGACGCGGCCGGCGGTGTGCGCCTGGGACAGCACGTCGCTGGCGCCGCCGTGCCCTCGGTGGCCGGTGCTGTCGCTGGTGGTGGCGATGCTGGTGGTGATGGTGGCGGCGTGGGCTCCGCCCGCGACCGGGATCGTGGTGATCGTGGTGACGGCCGCGGCGATGGCGGTGACGGCGGTCAGCGCCACCGCGAGGGCGCGCCACCCGGATCGTGCTCTCGTCCGTCGGCCGCCGGTCGGGCTCTCGTTCCTGGCTGGTGGTAGCGCTCTCATAGTGGCTCCTCACAGCTCGCGGGCGTCTTTGACCTGCGCGCCGAATCCTGCTCGGTGGCACGACGGCGGTCAAGACCCGGCGTGTGTCAGGGGCCCCTGGCACACTGGCCGCCATGACGCTCCAGGACGCCGCCGTGACCACGCCCGCACTCGACGTGCTGCGCGAGGTCTTCGGCTATGACGCCTTCCGGGGCGAGCAGCAGGAGATCATCGAGACGGTGGTCGGCGGGGGTGACGCGCTCGTGCTCATGCCCACGGGCGGCGGCAAGTCGCTGTGCTATCAGATCCCGGCGCTCGTCCGGCAGGGCACCGGCGTCGTGATCTCGCCGCTGATCGCCCTCATGCAGGACCAGGTGGACGCCCTGGAGGCGCTCGGCGTCCGGGCCGGTTTCCTGAACTCCACGCAGAACCCCGACGAGCGGCGGGAGGTGGAGCGGGCCTACCGGTCGGGCGAGCTCGACCTGCTGTACCTCGCCCCGGAGCGGCTCGGCGTCGAGTCCACCGCCCGGCTGCTCGACCAGGGCACCATCGCCCTGTTCGCGATCGACGAGGCGCACTGCGTGTCCCAGTGGGGCCACGACTTCCGCCCCGACTACCTGCGGCTGGGCGAGCTGGCCGAGCGTTGGCCCGGCATCCCTCGCATCGCGCTGACCGCCACCGCGACCCAGCACACCCGCGAGGAGATCGCCACGCGCCTCGGGCTGACGCAGGCCCGGCACTTCGTCGCCAGCTTCGACCGGCCCAACATCACCTACCGGGTCGCGCCCAAGGACAACCCGGGCCGGCAGCTGCTGGACCTGCTGCGCACGGAGCACCCGGGCGACGCCGGGATCGTGTACTGCCTGTCCCGCGCGTCGGTGGAGAAGACCGCCCAGCAGCTCACCGACCAGGGCATCCGCGCCCTGCCGTACCACGCGGGGCTGCCCGCGCACGTGCGTGCGGCCAACCAGTCGACGTTCCTGCGCGAGGACGGCGTCATCATGGTCGCGACCATCGCGTTCGGCATGGGCATCGACAAGCCCGACGTCCGCTTCGTCGCGCACCTCGACCTGCCCAAGTCCGTCGAGGGCTACTACCAGGAGACCGGCCGCGCCGGGCGGGACGGCCTGCCGTCGACCGCGTGGCTCGCCTACGGCCTGGCCGACGTCGTCCAGCAGCGCAAGATGATCGCCGAGTCCGACGGCGACCTCGCCCACCGCCGCAAGCTCTCGTCCCACCTCGACGCGATGCTGGCCCTGTGCGAGACCGTCGAGTGCCGCCGCGCCCAGCTCCTGCGCTACTTCGGCCAGGACCACCCCGGCACCTGCGGCGCCTGCGACACCTGCCAGAACCCGCCCGAGGCCTGGGACGGCACCGTCCCCGCCCAGAAGCTCCTGTCCGCCGTCTTCCGGCTGGACCGCGAGCGCAACCAGCGCTTCGGCGTCGGGCACGTGGTGGACATCCTGCGGGGGAAGGCCACGCCCAAGATCACGCAGTGGGGGCACGACAGCCTCACCGTGTTCGGCGTCGGAGAGGACCTGTCGGACGGCGAGTGGCGGTCCGTCGCGCGCCAGCTCCTGGCCCTGGGGCTGCTGGAGGTGGACGCGAACCACGGCACCCTGCTGCTCACGGAGGCCAGCGCCGAGGTCCTGGGCCGACGGCGCGAGGTGCGGCTGCGGCGCGACCCTCGGCCCCAGGGCGGTGCGCGCCGGCCCGCGCGCTCGGGCGGCGCACGCCCGGAGGTGGCCCAGCTCTCGGACGCCGACCAGTCAGTCTTCGAGCGGCTGCGGGCCTGGCGGGCGGCGGCCGCCAAGGAGCAGGGCGTGCCCGCGTACGTGGTGTTCCACGACGCCACGCTGCGCGCCGTGGCCGCCGAGCGGCCGGCGGACCTGGACGCGCTGAGCGGGATCAGCGGCGTCGGCCAGGCGAAGCTGGACCGGTACGGCGAGGGGATCCTGGCGGCCTTGCACGCTCAGGAGTGACTGGCGCCCCGATCATCGGGGTTCCCGTCACTCCTGCGTTGCCTCGCGGATCACGCGAGCGTTGCCGACGTCCATCGACTCTCCCGGCTCCATCCGGTCGAGACACCACCGCATGTGCCAGTGCGGCTCGCGGTCGGCATGGGCGAACCCCGCCCCCAGCAGGTACTCCGCCGTCGATCCGGCGGTCGGGAACTCGATCTCCCCGTCGGGGGTGTCGACGACGAACTCGGCAATGGTGGTCATGTTCGGGTCCCCCAGTCGGTGCTGGGCAATCGTCCGCGACGCCGATGCTCTCACACCGCTCGGTCGGCCCACACCGGGGGCACCGCGTCATATATGATGTACGACGTGCCCACGACGCCCCCGGCTCCGACCCCACTGCCCTCGCGGACCGAACACGCTCTCGCGACCATCAAGGAGGGCATCCTGAGCGGCCGGCTCGCCTCCGGGCAGCCGCTCGTCGAAGCGGATCTCGCCCAGGAGCTCGCGATGTCGAAGACCCCGGTGCGTGAGGCCCTGAAGACCCTGGAGCTCAGCGGGCTCGTCGTCGTGCGGCCGTACATCGGGGTGCGCGTGCGCGAGCTCACGCAGGCCGACGCCGTGGCGATCTACGAGACCCGGCTTCTCCTCGAGCCCGAGGCGACGCGGCGCAGCGTCCTGGCCTGCGCGGACACGGCGCCCGCGCGGGCCGCGCTGGAGCGCGCGGCGGAGGCGACCGAGCCCGTCCAGCGCAGCCTCGCCAACCGCGCGTTCCACGCGGCGCTGTGGGCCGGGGCCGAGAACCCGGTCCTCGTCGGCATCCTCGAGGGGCTGCGTGACCAGACGGCGCTCGCCGCCGTCACCACCTGGGCGCGGCAGCCGAGCTGGCGCGACGAGGCACAGGAGCACGCGCAGATCCTGGCAGCCGCGGAGGCGTCCGACGCCGATCTCGCGTCCCAGCTGACCCGCCGGCACATCGCCGGCTTCCTCGACCGGCTCCGCCAGGGAGGTGCACCGGCCTGACCTGAACAGCGAGGTACGGCCCGTTCACCGCCAAGTTCCCGGGCCGCACCTCTGAAGCGAGTGCTCCGAGACGGAGCACGCACGTCACTCGATGAACCCACTCGATGAACTACTCGATGAACAAGGAGCAACGATGCTCAATAGTACAAAGCAGCCCGCAGCCATCGCAGCCGGTGCGCGGCGCAGCCAGATGCGCTGGACGATCGTCGCGCTCTCGGCGCTCGGGCTCACTATCGCCTACCTCGACCGGGCCGCGCTCAGCGTCGCGCTGCCGTTCATCTCGGACGAGTTCCACATCAGCCCCGCGGTCCAGGGCGTGCTGCTCTCGTCCTTCTTCTGGACCTACGCCCTGTTCCAGGTGCCGTCGGGCTGGCTCCTGGACAAGTTCGGGCCGCGCGTGATCTACCCCATCGCCGTCGGCTGGTGGTCGGTGTGGACGGCGCTCACCGCCGTCGCGACAGGCGTCACCAGCCTGATCGTCTTCCGGCTCGGCCTCGGGATCGGCGAGGCGCCTGTGCAGCCCGCCAACATCAAGGTCGTCTCCACCTGGTTCCCGCGCCGCGAACGGGCGTTCGCGTCGAGCCTGTTCGACATGGGCCAGCAGATCGGCTCCGCCCTCTCCATCCCCGTCGTGACGGGGATAGCGGTCTTCGCCGGATGGCGCTGGACCTTCGTCGTCATCGGCGCCGTCGGGCTCCTGTGGATCATCGGCTGGCTCGCGATCTACCGGGCCCCGCAGAACCACCAGCGCGTCAGCGCCGCCGAGCTCGCGTACATCCGCTCCGACCAGGCCGAGATGGTCCGGCACGCCGGAGAGCCGGTGCGCTGGAGCGCGCTGCTGCGCGACAACCAGACCTGGGCCCTCATGCTCGGCTACGTCTTCCGGTCGCTCGCCGGCGCGTTCTTCCTCACCTGGTACCCCAGCTACCTGCTCGACGAGCGCGGGTTCTCCGAGGCGGAGTTCGGGATGGTCGGGGCCTTGCCCGCCGTCATCGCCATCGGTTCGACAGTCCTGGGCGGGATCGTCTCGGACCGGATGCTCGCCTCCGGGCTGTCCCCGAACGTCGCCCGCAAGGTGCCGATCATCACGGGACTCGTGCTGAGCGCGTGCATCGGCTTCAGCCCGTTCGTGGAGAGCCACGTGGTCCTCATGGTCGTCCTGACGGTCTCGAGCGCCGCGCACTCCTTCGCGGGGGCCGCGATCCTCAGCCTGCCCGCCGAGGTGTCACCCAGCCCCGAGCGGGTCGGCTCGCTCGCGGGCTTCCAGAACTTCGGGTCGCAGGTCGGCAACCTCGTCAGCCCCATCGCGATCGGCCTGTTCCTCAGCGCGTCGGGCGGCTCCTACCTCTGGCCTCTCGTGTTCGCGGCGATCAGCTGCCTCGTCAGCGCCTCGATCTACGGGTTCTGGGTGCGCATCAAGCCCGTCGAGGCGGCCGCCGAGCTGGAGACCAGCACCCCTCGGAACGGCACCTCTCAGAACGTCACCCTGGAGAACGGAGACTCATGACCAGGCACAACGACGCCGGGCAGAACGACACCAGGCACAGCGAGATCGTCGCGCGCCTCGAGACGGTGGTCGGCATCCCCGTCGTCCCCTATGCGCCCGACGGCGACGTCGACCTCGCGCTCACCGGAAAGCTCACCGACCGTCTGATCACCTCGGGCCTTGGCGCGATCACGCCCAACGGCAACACCGGTGAGTTCTACGCGCTGTCGCCCCGCGAACGCGCAGACGTCGCCCGGACCGTCGTCGACGTCGCCGGCGACCGCGCGGTGGTGATCGTCGGGGTCGGGCTGGACCTCGCAACGGCGCGGGCCGAGGCGCGGCAGGCCGCCGAGCTGGGCGCGCACGCGATCATGGTGCACCAGCCCGTGCTCCCCTACATGTCACGCCAGGGCTGGGTCGAGTACACGGCGGCGGTCGCGAACGCGGTGCCGCGGCTCGCCGTTCTGCCCTACGTCAGCTCGCCGGCCATCCGGGGGTCCGACATCGCGGCGCTCGTGCAACGGGCGCCCAACGTCGTCGGGATCAAGTACTCCGTCCCCGATCCCGTCGCCTTCGCCGAGACCGTGCAGGACACCGACGCCGACCTGCTCTGGATCGCCGGGCTGGCTGAGTCGTACGCGCCGTCGGCGTGGCAGGCGGGCGCGCGGGCGTTCACCTCGGGCCTGGTCAACGTCGCGCCGGAGATCTCGTTCGGCCTGCTCGACGCGCTCCGGCAGGACGACGCCGCGCGTGCCGCCGCCGTGTGGCGCCGCATCCGCCGGTTCGAGCAGCTGCGCGCCCGCGACCGGTCTGCCGACAACGTCTCCGTCGTCAAGGAGGCCCTGCACCAGCTCGGCCTGTGCGACCGGTCGGTCCGCCCCCCGAGCACTACGCTGCCCGACGCCGACCGGGCCGCCGTCGCGCACATCCTGAAGGACTGGAACGGCGGAGACTGGAACGCCGGCGACGACCAGAAGGGCGCGGCATGAAGATCGACCGGCTCACCACCTACCTGCAGCGCGTCGGCGACCGGCCGCGCGTCCTGCTGCGCATCACGACCGACGACGGCATCGACGGATGGGCGGAGATCTACAACCACGGTCCCGACCTCGCCTACCCGGCGGTCATCGACTTCATCGCCGACCAGATCGCGGGGATCGACGCCTCCCGGGTCGCGTTCGTGAACCAGCTCCTGCACCAGTCGGCGCGGTTCCCGCAGGGCGCGCTCGGCCTCGCCGCGATCGCAGCGGTGGACCACGCGCTCTGGGACATCGCCGCCAAGGCCGTGGGCGTTCCCGTGTACCAGCTGCTCGGCGGGAGCGTCCGGGACCGGGTCCGGGTCTACGCGGGCCTCTACTCGGCCCCCGACGTCCCCGAGCTGCGCGACCGCACAGCGGAGCTGAACGCGACGCTCGGCGTCGACGCCTTCAAGCTCAGCCCGTACCGGCGCGCGCCGCACCGGTCGCGGTTCGGGCTCGTCGCGCGGGAGCTCGGCGACTGGTTCGGGGACATCCGGGCGGCGCATCCCGACGAATGGGAGTTCGCGTTCGACGCGCACGGCTGCCTCTGGGAGCCGCGGCAGGCCGTCGCTCTCGCCGCGGCGCTCGCGCCGAACGAGCCGATGTTCCTCGAGGAGCCGATCCGCCCCGAGTACCTGCCGGCCTGGGGCCGGATCCGCGCGGAGATGGCGGTCCCGCTCGCGACGGGCGAGTCGCTGTACTCGCCGAACGAGTTCCTCGGCCTGCTGACCGTGCAGGGCGCCGACATCGTCCAGCCCGACATCTGCGTGGTGGGCGGGCTGACCCAGATGCGCAAGATCGCCACCCTCGCCGAGGCGCACGACGTCCCCGTCGCACCGCACAACCCGCTGGGCCCGCTGGCGACGGCGGCCAACGTGCACTTCGCCGCCGCGACGTGGAACTTCTCGATCCTGGAGTACAAGCCGGACGAGGTGTCGTGGTGCCACGATCCCTACGTCCCGGTCGAGGGGCACCTCGAGCTGCGGCCCGACCGGCCCGGCTGGGGCATCGAGATCGACGAGACGGCGCTGGCGCACGACGACTGGGTGCACTGGGAACGCAAGGTCCCCGTGCGGCCGGACGGGTCGACGGCGTGGATGTGACCCCGCGTCTGGCTGAATTTCCATAGCCCTCGGGGCCCCACGGACCTACGCTGGAGGTACCCCCAGTTCCGCGACGAGGACGTGGCGGCGAGACCTATGACCTGGACCTTCCGGACGCTGACGCGAACGCGGTCGGCGCGAGCGCCCGACCCGCTGGTCACCCTGCGCCTGCAGGTGCGGCTCGGGCAGCTCGCGACCGAGCTGCGGCGCGTGGAACAGGACCCCGGCGTGTACGCGCGCGCCCACCACTGGTTCGCCGTGCAGGGCGCGTACGACGCGCTGCTGCGCGAGGCCTGCCGCCTCGCCGGCCTGCCGATGGAGTCGGCACCGCTGCGCGCCGACGAGCGCACGACCGACGACGAGCGGCTGCGGGAGGAGCTGGAGCTCAGCTCGCGCGGCTGGTCCTGGTGAGGAGACACGGGTCACCGACTTAAGGTCGGGGCATGTCTCCCTGGCTCGAGGCCGCCGGATGGCTGGGTTCCGTCCTCGTCGTGCTGTCCCTCACGCAGGCGCGCGTGCTCCGCTTCCGCTGGCTCAACCTCATCGGCTCCGTCATCGCGACCGCCTACAACGCGATAGTGGGGATCTGGCCGTTCGCCGCCATGAACGCCGCGATCAGCGCCATCAACGTCTACTGGCTGTGGCGGCTGAACCGCGAGCGCCATGACGCCGCCGTGTACGAGGTGGTCGAGGTGGCGCCCGACGACGCCTACCTGCTGCACGTGCTCCGCACCCACGCGGCGGACATCGCGGGCGTCGTGCCGCGGTTCGTGGCGGTGCCGGAGCCGGGTGAGGAGCGTTCGGCGTTCCTGGTGCAGCGCGGCGACGAGACCGTGGGCGTGGTGGAGGTGCGCGACGCCGGCGACAGGACCGGCGTCGTCGAGCTCGACTGGGTGACCAAGCGGTTCCGCGACTTCACGCCCGGCGAGTTCGTGTACCGGCGCAGCGGGATCTTCGCGGCAAAGGGGTTCGACCGGGTGGTCGTGCCCGAGGCAGGGCCCGGCGAGGTGGCGTACCTGCGCGGTGTGGGCTTCCGTCCGGAGGACACGCCGGAGAGCACCGCGTGGGTGCGGGACGTCGTGGTGGAGGGCGGGCGCTGAGCCTCTGCGCTGTGACAGGAGCAGGTGTGCGACGGCGTCAGGGCTCGTCCACCGTGATTCCAGACGGCGCGGGCACCGGAGGGAAGGTGACCCTCAAGGGATGCGGCACCGCGATGGCACGATCGGGCTTCCCGGAGCCCGCGGGCATCGCACCGCCCGGCATCCACACCAGGGCCGGGTGCGCGGGGGCGTCGCCGGCTCGATCCCGGAGCCATGCGGCGCCCTCCTGCGCCCAGGTGAACCCGGGTCGCCCCAGGGCCGCGCGGTAGATCTCGCCCGCGCGAACGGGATGCCGTTCCGCGAGGTCCCGGAGCGCGAAGCCGGGGACGTGTCCTGTGGCCAGGACCTCGGACACCTGGCGCACGGTCGCCGGGCTGATCGGCGACGTCGAGCCGTGCAGGTCCGCGAGCATCCCGTAGCCGGCCCCGAGCACACGTAGCCCATGGACAGGATGGTGCACCGGGTACCACGTTCCGCCGTCGGGCCGCCGCCCCTGGTCCAGAGCCTCGCGGAGGTCGCAGAGGTCGCGCTCCAGCGGGAGGCTCGGCCACCACGTGGCCCAGATGCCCGACGACTCCCAGAACCGGTCGAGGTCCTCGACGAGCCGGGAGCCCGCCCTGGCCACGCCCTGCCCGCCGAACAGGCGCAGGAACTCCTGGTGCTGCGCGGTGAGGGCCACCCGTGCCTGCTCGACGATGGCGGGGTTGCGGTAAGGCAGTGCCGGTGCGCCCCGGACCAGCTCGGCCATCAGGCCGAGCATCGCCCTGCGCTCCCCCGGCGCGTACAGGTCGACGGCGCCCACCAGCATCCAGAACTCACCGACCGGGAGGGCGTGTCCGACAAGGTACCGCCCGGTCCGCAGGTCCGCACGGGGCATCGGAGCCTTCGGGTCGACGTGCAGCGTGTACTCCAGATCGTCGCCGAGGCAGCGCACCCGCATCCCGGCGCCGGCGCGGCGCGTGATCTCGAAGACGGCGTGGACATCGTCGGTGCGCCACGCGTCGAGCAGTCTTCGGTCCCGGTCGGTCAGTTCCGCGGACCAGTCGGCGTAGCGGTCGATCAGGCGCATCCCCAGCGGTGGTGCGTCGAAGACGATCTGTGCCGCCGCGAGGGCCAGTACGCGACCCACCTGATGGTGCCCGCACAACGCACCGCCGTCATGATGCTCGGTCATCGCCGTCACGCGGCGAACATTGGCGGCAGTGCGCTCGCCGAACGGCGGGTTCGTTGCGTACTCCAGCAGCCGTGCGTACAGCTCGGATGCGTGCCTCAGTGCAGATTCGGTCGTCTCTTCAGATTCCATACGAGCATCATCCGACACCATCACCGTGAACAATCATCTTCGTCCACAGTTCTATGGGACGTCACCGCGCTGGCGCCCGTCTCAGGTGGCCTCGGGGTCGGCGCCCTGCGCGGCGCGCCCGCCGTCTACCGGCAGGACCGCGCCGTTGACGAACGCCGCCTGGTCGGAGAGCAGGAAGGCCACGACGTCGGCGACCTCGCGGCCAGTGCCGACGCGGCCGAGCGGGTGCAGGGCGGCCATCTGGCGGTCGACGCCGGGGTGCTCGCGCCGGTACTCCGCGTAGCGCGTGGTCTCGATGGATCCCAGAGCGACGGCGTTGGTGCGGATCGCGTCGGGCCCGTGGTCGACGGCGACGGCGCGGGTCAGCGCCTCGACCGCGCCCTTGGCGGTGGCGTACGGCAGGGCGCCGCGGACCGGGCGCTGCGCCTGGTGGGACGAGACGTTGACGATCGCCCCCGCGCGCCCGTGCCGCAGGTAGTGCCCGACGGCGGTGTGGCAGCCGGTGATCGCGAGCGACAGGTTCACCGTGACGGCCGCGAGCACGTCGGACGGCGGCGCGGTGACGAGGGCGTCCCGGAAGACCGCGGCGTTGTTGACCCAGCCGGTCAGGGGCGCCCTGGCCTCCGCCACCTCCGCGGCGCGGCGCGCGGTCTCCGGATCCCCGGCGTCGCCGGTGACGAGCGTGACGTCCGGGTCGTCCCAGGTGAGTCTGTCGGCGAGGTCGAGGACGACGACGTGACCGTCCGCAGCGAGCCGCTGCACCACGGCGCGGCCGACCCCCTGGCTGCCGCCGGTCACCACGAATGAGCGCACGGTCACTCACCTCAGACAACGTGTACCTCAGTGCTTCCGGTCGTCGAATCTACAGCGGCCAGCAAGACAGTGCCGCCAGAACGGCTGGACAGGGCGGTGTCGGCAGCGCAGCTCGTGCAGGCAGCTCCGCGACGCACCTCCGCGACCCAGTAGGGTGCGCTCGTCCGCGCGCACGGCGGCGGACGGGGACGCCGTCGGGCACGAAGGGAAACGTCAGGGTGTACGACCAGGTCACACCGCGCCGGCGCGTGCCGGTGGGGTTGCTCGCGTGGGTGCTCGCCGTCCTGCTGGCCATCGCGGCCGTGGTCGGCACCATGTGGGTACTGACGCGCGACGTGTCCGACCCGCAGGGTGCGGCTCATGCCACGACGTCCGGGAGCGCGCCCGGACCGAGCCCGTCGGACGCCTCGGCCAGCCCCGACCCGTCCCCCACCCCGAGCGCGCCTCCCGCGGAGCCGACGCCGACCGTCATCACGCTGCAGGGCGCCGCCTCCGGCCGGTGTCTCGACGTGCCGGGTGGCGCCGCCGTCGACGGGTCCGCCCTGCAGATCTACGACTGCACCGGGGCGGCGGGCCAGCAGTGGACGGCGTCCACCTCCGGGGAGCTGCGCACCCTGGGGTCGATGTGCCTGGACGACGCGAGCGGCGGGGCGCCCGGGACCCCGGTCACCATCCGGACGTGCCACGGCGGCGCGAACCAGCAGTGGGGCCCGCAGGCCGACGGCACGGTGCGCAACGTCGCGACGGGTCTGTGCCTGGACGTCTCGGGCGCCGCCATCGAGAACGCGACGCCCGTGATCGTGTACGACTGCCACGCCGGGGACAACCAGCGGTGGACGACGTCGTGACCCGGGGTCCAGCTTGCCGGTGACGCCCCGTCTCTGTCAGAGACAACGGGTAGGTTCGCGGCCATGACCGAACCTGCGGACGTCGTCCGGATCCCCCGGCGTCGGATCAGCATCCAACCCCACCGGCGACCAATCAGACGGCCTCACTGCGGACCCGTCGACGACGGAGCCGCACTCTCACCCTCAAGCGACTGACCCAGCTGCTTGTCGATATCCGTGAACGCCTGCGCCACCTGCGTCGACGCATCCGCCAGCTTCCGCAAGTTCTCCGTCATCTTCGCCCGCGTGTCATCCCACTTATGCGCAAAATCACGCACCACACCCGACAACCCCTCATGACCCACCGCATCCGCGATCCGATCACTGTTCGCATTCGCGTTCTCGAACTCGTTCGCCACCGTCGTCAAACTCGACCCCAGCTCACGCACCGCATCCAGATCCATCCGCAGATCAGCCATCGAACCGCCCTCCCCTTCGCCGTCGGACACGACCAGACACCGCTACTGCGCAGCGAGAATACCGAGCCCGCACGGGCCCGCACTATGGATAGAGGTCCCCATCTGCGTGGGTGATGCGCCAGACACGCCCCAAGCGCGGGCTACGCCCCGGTCTGGGACCCGGCCAGCCCCCGCAGCGCCTCCACCACGAGGGCGTGGTCGTCCTGCTGCGCCAGGCCGGACACGGTGACGACGCCGACGATCCCCACGCCGTCGACGCGCACAGGGAAAGCGCCGCCGTGCGCGGAGTACTCCTGGAACAGCAGGCCGTGGTCGGCGTTGAAGTCGGTCCCCTTCGCGCGGGCCCGCAGCCCCACCAGGTAGGACGACGCCCCGAACCGGTACACCACGCGCACCTTGCGCTTGATCCAGGAGTCGTTGTCCGGCGTCGTGCCGGGCCGGGCCGCGTGGAAGACCTGCTGGGTCCCCTTGCGGATGTCGACGGCCACGGGCAGGTCCCGCTCCGTCGCCAGCTCGACGATCCGGGCGCCCAGGTGCCAGGCCTCCTCGTGCGTGAACGTGGCCAGGACCAGCTCCGCCTCCTGGGCCTCGACCTCGGCAATGATCGTGGTGACATCGGGTTCGCTCATGCCCCCATCCTGCCCTCCCGGCAGCAGGCCGCCCGGACCCCGTCCGGACGGCGTCAGGACGTCCCGTACCGGGCCGACACGTGATAGACCCCGCCGCCCCAGCCGTCCTTGGGGAACGCGTCGGTCACCCGGATGTAGACCGCCTTGTCCGGCCCGAGGTGGGGCGTCAGGTCGAGGGTGTGGTCGGCCTTGTTCGACCCGTCCCTGATCGGCTGGTCCTCGGCCAGGACCGTGGTCCAGCTCTCGCCGTCGGGCCCGACGTCGACCACGTACTGGTTGTCGATCGTCAGAGTCGCCTCGGCCGAGGTGGCCTCCGCCGGGAACGGGAACTTGTAGATGAAGTGGCTGGTGCCGTCGGCGAACCGGCTCCCGGACTGGCTCAGCCCGGAGCCGCCGGCGTCCCAGAGCCACGCGACCTCCTGCGTCGTCCCGGCATCGAAGTCGACGACGCTCGCCACCTGGACGGTGACCCCGGTGGTGTAGCTGAGCCCCGGCTTGGCGCTCACGCGCACGGTCAGCGGGTAGCTGCCGTCCTCGGCGTCCGCGGGCACCGTGACGCCCAGCGGGACGCTCACCCGTGCCGGCGCGCCGGCGCCCGTCGGCGCCAGATCGACCGTGCTCCTGGCCGGGTCCACGGTCCAGCCGTCCGGGCCGCTGACGCGCACGTCCACCCGCACCGGCCGGTTGTCCGGCGTCGCCGCGACCCGGACCGTGGTCCGGACCTGCGAGGCGGCTCCGGGATTCGGCATCACCACGAGCTGCGCCGGAGACATCGTCGCGGACAGCGACCGCTGCGGCCCGTCCTCCGGCACGGCGGCGATCAGCGCGCTGAGCGCGCTGGCCTGGGTGCGCCAGTCGAAGACGTTGGGGTGCTCCGTCGTCCAGCCGCCCGCCCAGCGCTGGCCCAGCCGCTCGGAGGAGTCGCGGTCGTTCGCCCAGATGGTCTCGGCCTGCCGGTCCACGAACTCCTGGTAGCGCGCCTCGCCGGTGGTGTCGGCCAGGTCCATCAGGTACCGCACGAAGATACCCTTGAACTGCTTCTGGTTGTCGTCGCAGCTCCGGTCCAGCGGGTCGCAGGACTCGGTCAGGACGCCGTCCGTGACCAGCGCGTCGGACTCGAGCGCCGCGTCGGCGAGCCGCTCCGCGGCACCGAGCAGCTCCGGGTCGCCAGTGGCGCGGTACAGCTCCAGCGCAGCGCCGATCCCGAGGCCCTGGTTGTAGCTCCAGACGGTGTCGCCGTTGTTGGCGCAGCTGCCGGTCAGCCCGTCGTTGACCAGCCCCTCGGCGTTGATCAGGCCGCTGGCCGCGTACCAGTCCCAGGCCTCCTGGGACCGGTCCAGCCAGGCGGTGTCACCGGGGATGCGGTTGTGCAGCTCGGCGGTCAGGCGGATCCACTGGCCGTTGGTGACGGCGTTCTTGTACGTCCGCTCCTCGTTCCACCAGATGCCGCCGCCGCAGGTGCTCGGGTCCCAGAACCCGTGCATGAACTCGGCGATGGTGCCCGCCATGTCGAGGTACTTGTGGTCGCCGGTGAGGTCGTAGGCGGTGACCCAGCTCAGGGCCCACCAGCCGGCGTCGTCGATGGCGCGGCTGGTGAAGTTGCCGTAGATCTCGTCGGTGGACCGCTCGCCGGCAGGGAACGGGCCCTTGTTCGTCTCGAAGCTGTGGTCCAGCTCGTCGACGTAGCTCCGGTCGCCGGTGCGCTCCATGTAGTCGCCGATGGTCTGCAGCGCGACGGCGGAGTTCCACCAGCTCGACGGGAACCATGCCTTCTGCTCGTCGTAGGACTCCAGCAGCACCTCGGTGGCGACCCGGGCGCGCGCCACGTCGGTCGAGCCCTGGTCGGACAGACCGTCATCGGTCGAGTACATGCCCGTCAAGCCCGAGACCAGCGAGCTCTCCGGCGGCGGGTCCGCATGTGCGACAGCGGCCGGCTGGAGGCCGGCGACCAGGGCAAGGCTGATCAGGACAGGTCGGATCCGACGCGGCATCAGTTGGCTCCTCCCCCGGGCGCGACGTTGCATCCCGGATTCACCCCAAAACGTACATTAGGAAAGGTCGGAATGCACCCATACACCCGATCGCGCGAAGGGCGGCCGAAGAGCTGACTGACGCACGAAGAGGAGCGCCGACAGGTACCTGCGCAGGTGCCTGGGTAGGTTCCTACGTGGGCGCCACGAGGACGGTGGAGTGTCAGTGGCTGATCGTATGATCGAACAGGCGTCCGCAGTTATGGGACCGTGTGCATAGGCTTATGTTTCGACCTGGAAGGGGGTGTGCCGGCATGGGTGAAGGACAGTGCGACGACGGTGGGGGCGGTACGCTCCCGAACGGCAGGTTGCTGGATGGCGCCCTCGGGGCTGACGGCAGCGACGCCGTGCCCGACGGCGCGTCGTTCGACGACGGGGCGCCCTTCGGCGAGGAGCGGCCCTTGGACGAGGTGCGGCCTTTGGACGACATGCCGCCGTTCGACGACGTGCTGCCTGGCTCGGAGGCCGAAGCGGGGGCAGGTCAGGACTGGCCGCCGGACTGGCCGCCAGATGTCGTGCCGGTCGCGTTCTGGCCGACCGAGACCCTGCGGACGGCGCTCAGGGGTGTGCCGGGCGTACAGCTGGCCCGAGTGGTGGCCGAGGTGGCCGACCCGGAGACCGGTCTGCTGGCCGATCTCCCCGACGATGTCCTGGGCGATCTGGTCACCGCGTCCGGGCGCCTGCAGTCGTGGTCTGCGGGAGTGCGGGCGCGGGTCGTGGCCGAACGCGCGGCTCGGGAGAGCAGCCCGTTGGCACACAGCTCGCTGGTGGGACAGGTGACCGGCGAGCTCGTGGTCACCGAGCCCGAGGGTACGGAGGTCGTCGTCCGCGCCGAGTCCGGGAACCGGCACCCGAGCGTGATCGACGCGCTGGAGACCGGGCGAATCGACGTACGCAAGGCGCACACGCTGCTGCGTTCCGCGTCCCAGTTGACCATTGCCGAGCGGGCCGAGGCGATCCGCCGGTTCCTGCCCGAGGCGCCACGGCGGACGTGGAAGTGGCTGCGGGCCCGGATGCTCGCGTTCGCCAAGGCCCGCCACGGTGCTGCGGACGCGGCCCGGGCCGAGGCTCAGCGGCGCAGCGTGCACCTGGACCGGGCGGAGAACGACATGGGCTGGCTCTCCGCCTACCTGCCTGCGACCGACGCGGCGGCGGTCTGGGGCGTGGTGGACGACATGGCGCACCAGCTGCGACACGCCACCGGCGACGACCGGTCCCTGGGACAGCTCCGCGCCGACTGCCTGACCGGCATCGTGACCGGCCGCCTCCTGCCCGCCGACCGATTCACCGACACCGAGACCGACGCCAACCCAGAGACCGACGCCAACGCAGAGCCCGACAACCACACGGAGACTGGTCCGCGTGCCGTCGGTAGTGGCGCAGGTGCCAGCGGCACATCGTCTGAAGACGGGGTGCCTGACGACGGGGTGCCTGACGGCGCAGAACCCCACGGCGCAGGCAGCACGGTGTGCACGTGTGGCGGCAGGGCACCCTTCCAGCGGGTCGTGCAAGAGGTGGTGCACGAGGTCGTGCAGGTCGTGCGGGTCGCGCCGACCCGACCGGTCGTGCGGGTGACGATCCCGGCCGGCGCCCTCCTCGGGCTGAACGACGCGCCGGGCGACCTGGCGGGGTTCGGCCCCATCCCCGCCGAGACCGCACGGATCATCGCCGAGGACGCGACGTGGCAACGACTGCTCACCGACCCGATCACGGGGATCCTGACCGACTACTCCACCACCACCTACAAGCCCGGCAAGGTCCTCCGTGCGGCCGTAGAAGCCCGGGACGACACCTGCATGTTCCTGACCTGCGATTACCCCGGCGCCCACTGCGACCTGGACCATATCGAGCCGTTCGACCACGAGCACGACACGGACATGGGGAACGCTCTCGGGCAGACCCGCGCGCAGAACCTTCAAACCCTGTGTCGCCGGCATCACTTGCTCAAAACCCACGCCGGCTGGGGCGTGGTCCGCGACCCCCAGACCGGGGTCACGACCTGGACCACGCCCACCGGGCACACCCACACCCGACCGCCCACGGTGCTGGACACGGGCGTCGAGCTCGATCAGATCGACCCCGACACCAGCTATGACCTCACCCTCCGAGCGCTCACCGGCCAACACTTACCCCGCAGCTGCCAGACCACCGAACCCGGAGCCGTACCCGAGACCTCTGACGACCCGAGCACGCCCGCCCGTCCTGACCAGCCGCCCTTCTGAGCAGCTCAGCGGGTCGAGCTGCCCGCCACCAGCTCGGTCGGCAGCGTGACCTTGGTGACCTGCCCGGGTTCGCGGATCTGGGCGAGGACGAGGGCCACCGCCTCGTGGCCCATCCGCGCCTCGTCCTGCCGGATGTGGGTGAACCGGTAGCGG
Source organism: Promicromonospora sp. NPDC057138 (assembly GCF_042670845.1). Classification (NCBI taxonomy): domain Bacteria; kingdom Bacillati; phylum Actinomycetota; class Actinomycetes; order Micrococcales; family Promicromonosporaceae; genus Promicromonospora; species Promicromonospora sp. NPDC057138. The sequence goes on from NZ_JBHUUX010000018.1 coordinate 47,105, forward strand.
GCGTGGTCGTAGAACGCGTCCGGGTGGTCGAAGCAGACGATGCCGAGGTCGTCCGGCACCGCCCGTCCGGCCCGCTGCGCCGCCTCGCGCAGCAGGACGGCGATGTTGTACTCGGTGGCCACCAGGCCATTCAGGCCGGGGTTGGTGGCGAGGAACTTCTCGAGCTCGGCGATGTCGTCGTCGGGTGCGACGGCGCTCCCGGGGACCGTCGAGCGGACCTGCCGGAACTGGTGTGCCGGGTCGAACGGGACGCGCCGGGTGGCGTGCGCGTCGATGACGCCGTCGAGCCGGTCCTGGACCGTCGACACCGTGCTCGCCGCCGACACGAGTCCCACGTGCTCGTAGCCCGCGGCGAAGAGCACCCCGGCGGCCTGCCGGCCCGCCGAGACGTTGTCGGAGCAGACCGACGACACCGGGACGCCGTCGAACACGCGGTCCAGGATGGCGACTGGGAACGACTGGGTGATCAGCTCCAGGACGGCCGGCGGCACGTACTGCGACGAGCTCGGTTCGAGGATGACCCCCTGGACGCCGTACGCCACGAGCGCCCGCACCAGGTCGCCCTCGGCCTCGCCGTTGCCGAGGCTGCGCTTGACCACGAGGTTCGCGGCTGTGCTCGACGCGTCGAGCAGGCCGGCCAGGACGCGCGTGCCGAACGTGTCGTCGAAGTCCGTCAGGACGCACCCGATCAGCGGGGACGGCCCGCCCGCGGCGCCGGCGGCGTTGGTGGCGGTCTCGCTCACCACGACGGTGCCCAGCCGGGGCCGGCGCGTGATGTAGCCGTCGGCGCGCAGCAGGTCCATCGCGCGCTTGAGCGTGATGGCACTGACCCCCAGCTGCTTGGTCAGCTCGGCCTCGGCGGGCATCCGGTCGCCGACTTGGTACGTGCCGGCGTGGATCGCGTCGCGGAGCTTCTCGTACACCTCGAGGTAGAGCGGCTGGCTCACTGATGCCCCTTCACCGGTTGGTCGTGACCCATGAATCTACAGCGGCCAACCGCGAGAACCGCCCACCGTGACACGCGGGTCACGGCCGCACCTCGATCGAGGCGCGTAGCTCCAGCGCCATGATGGCGCTGAGCTGGGTCGAGTAGAACACGGGCGGCTGGGCGGGGCGGCGCCAGTCGTCGCCCGCCAGCAGGTGCCCGCCGCGCCGGCTCGTCTCCCACAGGCGGTCCGTGCTCGTGCGGACGAAGGCCAGCAGCGGCGCCGCGTCGGGCGACGTCGGGCCGACCGGGTCCAGGAGCGTGCCCAGGTACCGGTAGAGCACGCCCTTGAACAGGCCCTCGTCTCCCCCGCCGCCCTCGCTGCCGACGACGCCGTCGGGCGCGAGCTCGACCAGCGCCGTCGTGGCCGTGCGCAGCGCCCGGCCGATCAGCTCCGGCTCGTGCAGGACCTCCTCCAGCGCGACGGCCGCCCCGACGTAGAGCCCCTGGTTATAGGTGAAGCGCCACTGGGTGTCGACACGGCCGTCGCCCTCGCGGTTGATCCCGTCCTCGACGAACCCGTCGGGGCCCACCAGCGTGGCGGTGATCCAGTCGAAGGCCGCGGTGCCGTACTCCAGATACTTCGGGTCCGGCTCGTGCCGGTGCAGCCTGGCGGACAGGATGGCGAACGGGCCGTTGGCCGGCGTGTTCTTGTAGTACGGCTGCTGCTTGCGCCACGCCACGCTCGCACCGTGGGTCTCGTTCCAGCCGTGCTCGACGACGTGGTCCCAGACGGCGCGGGCGTCGTCCAGCGGCTCCTGTCGCCCTGTGGCACGTGCCAGCCGTTCCAGGGCGAGCGCGTACCAGAGCATGTCGTCGAAGTAGTCGTTGAACAGCGACCCGTCGTTCCGGCGGCGCAGGTTGGCGCTCGTCGCCTCCGCCGCCGTCAGCCACTCCTGGTCCCCGGTGCGTGCGAACGCGTCGAGCCGCACGTCCACGACGTGGGCCAGCCACCAGTAGTTGAACGTCGAGTTGTCCCCGGCCGGGTACGCGTTGGCGAGCAGCTGCGGCTCGGCCGCGCCGAAGAAGTGGTCCAGGCTGGTCTGGGCCAGGTCGGCGCGGGCGGGCCAGGGGTTCGGATCGTCGGGGTTCGGGTCGTTCATCGCTCCGTCGGGCGTCCTCACTGCGCGTTGTCGGCGAGGATCCGGTCGCCCAGCTCCTGGGCCTCCGCCAGCGCCGTCCGCGCGTCGATCTCGCCGCCGAGGAACCGCTCCAGGGCGGGGATGAGCGCCTTGCCCTCGACGTCGGAGGCACCCGGGGTGTTCGACCGCACCTGTGCGTACTCCATGGTCTCGATGAAGGCCTGGTACCGGTCGTCCTTGGTGAAGTACGGGTCGTTGGCGGCCTCCATGTTCGCCGGGATCCAGCCGGAGATCTTCGCGAAGTCGACGCCGTTGGCCGGCTCGGTGGTCCACCACTTCATGAACTCCCATGCGCCGTCGGGATTCTGGGCGCCCTGCGGGATGACCAGGCCGAAGCCGCCCATCCCCGCGCCCTGGTCGCCGTCCGGGCCGACCGGCGGCTGCACGATGCCGTAGTCCACGTCGGCCTCGTCCAGCGCGGTCAGCGCCCACGGCCCGTCGTACTTCAGCGCCAGCTTGCCCTCCGCGAACGAGTCGACGCCCTCGCCGAAGCCGGGCTCGTACACGCCGGCGTCCAGCAGGCCCTTCCAGAACTCGAGCACCTCGAGCCCCTCGGGGCTGTTGAACGCCGTGGCGGTTCCGTCGTCGCTGAACATCTGCCCGCCCGCCTGCTTCAGCCAGATGTTGAACAGGCCCGGGTCGTCCAGCGCGAAGCCGGCGACGCTCAGCTTCCCGCCGTCCCGCTCGGTGGCGGCCTCGGCGGCCGCCTTGAGCCCGGCCCAGTCGGTAGGCGGCTCGACGTCGGCCTCCTTCAGCAGGTCGGCGTTGTAGAAGAGCGACCGGTTGTCGACGAGCAGCGGGAGCCCGTAGGTCTCGCCGCCCACGACGAGCTCGCCCATCGCCTGGTCGTAGAACTGCGCGACGTCGACGCCGTCGGCCTCGATGTACTCGTCGAGCGGTGCCAGCGCGTTCTTCGGGACGTACAGCGGGGTGGCGAACCGGTCCCACAGGACGACGTCGGGCACGCTGCCGGACGCCAGCGCCGTCAGCAGCTTCTCCTCGACGAGCTCCTGGCCCACGTACTCGACCTCGTACTCGTCCTGCGACTCGTTGAAGGCGTCAGCCTGCCTCTGGAGCTGTTTGGCCTGGTCCCCGGACCAGGAACCCCAGAAGGTGACCTGTTCGGGGCCGCTGCCCGCGCCGCCGTCGGACCCGCTCCCGCAGGCGCTCAGGGTGCCGGCCGCGCCCGTGATGACTGCCACCGCGGCGAGTGCCCCGGCGATCCGTGTCGCACGCTTCATGACACTGCTCCTTTGCAGGGTTCGTCTTGCAGGGTTCGTCTGTTGTGCAAGGTGCGCTGTTCATTTCGTTCCCGAGTGGGCAAAGCTCTCGACGATGTAGCGCTGGGCGACGATGAAGACGACCAGGACCGGCAGGCTCGCCAGGATCGTGCCGGCCAGGAGCGGCCCGTACTCCGTCTGGTACTCGTTGACGTAGCTAGCCAGGCCCACCTGGACCGTGAGCGTCTCCGGGTCGTTGAGAGCGATCAGTGGCCACAGGAAGCTGTTCCAGCCGGCCTGGAACGTGAGCACGCCCAGCACGGCGAGGCCTGCCCGGGCCAGCGGCAGGTAGATGTTCCAGAAGATGCGGAACTCGCTCGCGCCGTCGATGCGCGCGGCGTCGCCGAGCTCGTCGGGCAGGGCCTGGAAGAACTGGCGCATGAAGAACACGGCGAACGGCCCGGCGGCGAACGGGATGAGCACCGCGCCGTAGCTGTTGATGAAGCCCGCACCGCCCTCGCCGAACAGGTCGTTCCCGCCGACCAGCGGGAACCGGCGCAGCACGAGGAAGGTGGGGACCATGGTGATGATGCCCGGCACCATCATCGAGCCGAGGAACAGCGAGAAGACGACGCCGCGGCCGCGGAAGCTCAGCTTGGCCAGGGCGTACCCGGCCAGGCCGCCGAAGAACAGGTTGGTGGCCACCCCGCCGAGCGCGATGATCGCCGAGTTGGTCAGGTAGCGCCCGAAGGGTCCGTCCGTGAACAGGGCCACGTAGTTCTCGAGGGTGGGGCTGGCCGGCAGGAGCTGGAGGTAGGAGGAGAGGATCTCGCCCTCTGGCTTGAGGGACGTCGACAGGGTCCAGACCAGCGGCATCACGGTGGTGAGGCTGATCAGCACGACGGCGAGCGCCCACACGGACTTGCCGAGGATCGCGCGGCCGGTCGGCGGGCGCTGGTCCGGCGTCGGCGCCGCGGCGGACACGGAAGCGCGCCCGGTGCGTGCGGGGCTGGTCGGGACGGGGCTCGTCAGGGCGCTCATCGGTCGTTCTCCCGTCCGGTCGCGCGGGCATTGGCCACGGAGAACACGAGGATGACGAGGAACAGCACGAACGAGAGCGCGGACGCGTAGCCCATCTCCAGGCGCCCGAAGCCGCGGTCGTAGATGTAGTAGACGAGCGTCAGCGTGGAGTTCCCCGGTCCGCCCTTGGTGAGCACGTAGGCCTGGTCGAACACCTGGAAGGCGGCGATCAGGAGCAGGGTGAGGATGAGGAACATGGCCCGGGAGATGGCCGGGAGGGTCACGTGCCAGAACACGCGGAAGGCTCCGGCGCCGTCGACGCGGGCGGCGTCGACGAGCTCGCCGGGGACGCCCTGGAGCGCGCCGAGGTAGATGATCATGTTGGCGCCGAAGCCGGCCCAGACGCTCATCATGACGATGGCGATCATCGCCCAGCGCGACTCGTACAGCCAGGCCGGCCCGTCGATGCCGAACCAGCCGAGCACCACGTTGAGCAGGCCGTACTGCGGGTTCAGGAGCCAGAACCAGATGGCGGCGGTGGCCACGGTCGAGGACACGACCGGGATGTAGAACAGGGTGCGGAACACGCGGGACACGCGGGTGCTCCGGTTGAGCAGCAGCGCGGTGCCGAGCGCCACGACGAGCCCGGCGGGCACGTACAGGACGGTGTACAGCGCGGTGTTGCGCACGGCCACCCAGAAGATCGGGTCCCCGGCGATGCGCACGTAGTTCGCCAGGCCCACCCACTCGAAGTCGCCGATGACCGCATAGTCGGTCAGGCTCAGGCCGATCGCCATGATCACCGGCAGCAGCAGGAAGATCGCGAACAGCACCACCGGTACGGCGAGGAAGATCCACGCGCTGATGGTCTGCTGGCGCCGCGTGGCGCTGACGGCGGCACTCACCTGCCGAACCTCGTTGTCCGGAACCTCATCGTCCGCTCCCTCTACGACTGCACGCAGGTCGTGCCGACGCTGGCCCGACCTGCGTGCAGACTAGGAGCCCATTACCACCATGTCAATGTATGGTAATAGGGGTAATAGAGAGAGTGGACGAGATCAGTGGACGATGACCGGCTTCACGGTGGTGCCGTGGTGCATGTCGCCGAAGGCTTCGTCGAGCTCGGACAGCTTGTACTGCTTGATCAGGCGGCCGAGCGGGAGCCGGCCGGCGGCGACGAGGTCGACGAGCTGCGGGATGAGCACCTTCGGGTCGGCGTCGCCCATGGTCACGCCGCTGACCGACTTGCCAGGCAGGATGCCCTGGAAGTCCACGGGGATCTCCGTCCCGGGCGGCGGAGCGCCGCAGGTGACCAGGTGGCCCCGCGCGCCGAGCGCCTCGATCGCGGACCGCGCGACGGCCGGCACCCCCGTGGTGTCGAAGGCGTGGGTCAGGCCCGCGCCGCCGGTGATCTCCGCGATGCGGGCGACGACGTCCTCCTCCCGCCCGTTGATCACGTGGGTGGCCCCGAGCTCGTGCGCGAGCTCGAGACGCTCCGGCACGACGTCGACGGCGACGAGCAGGCCGGGCTCGCGCAGCGCGGCGGCCACCACGCCCGAGAGCCCGACGGCACCCGCCCCGAACACCGCGACCCGCGCACCCGGCTGGACGTCGAGCGCGTTCCACACCGACCCGAAGCCCGTCATCACCCCGCACCCGAGCGGGGCGAGGCTCGCCAGGTCGGCGTCGGCACTCACGACGATGACGTTGCGCTCCTCGGCGATCGCGTGCTGGGCGAACGACGACTGGGCGAAGAAGTGCCCGCCGATCGGCGCGCCGTCGAGCGAGAGGGTCGGCGTCCCGTCCTCGCGTGCCCCGGCGAAGAGGTTCCGGGGCAGCCACGTGGCGCAGTAGGCCGGGTGGCCGTCCAGGCACGCGGGGCAGTCCCCGCAGGACGTGTAGCTCAGCACCACCTGGTCCCCCGGCGCCGCCGTGGTGACCGCCGAGCCCACCCGTTCCACGACTCCCGCGCCCTCGTGGCCGATGACGCCGGGCAGGGGGAACGGGATGCCGCCGGCCCACACGCCCAGGTCGGTGTGACAGACGCCGGTGGCGACCATCCGGACGAGCACCTCGTGCTCACGCAGGTCGGCGAGCTCGACGTCCCGCAGGGTGAACGGCGTCTGGGGCGCGGTCAGGACGGCGGCCCTGGTCGTGGTGCTCATGCCGGGTCCTCTCCGAGGTCGATCACTATCGACTTGGTGCGCTGGTAGGACGCCAGCGACTCGGGGCCGTACTCCCGGCCCCAGCCCGACGCCTTGACCCCGCCGAACGGCACCGCAGGGTCGAGCACGGCCCAGCCGTTGACCCAGCAGATCCCGGCGTCGAGCCGCTTGGCCACGCGGTGGATGCGCGAGATGTCCGAGGACTGGATGCCCGAGGCGAGCCCGTACGCCGTGCCGTTGGCCATCGCGATGGCCTCCTCCTCGGTGTCGAAGGGCTGGACGGTCAGCACCGGCCCGAACACCTCCTCGCGGACGCACACGGCGTCCGACGACAGGCCGGCCAGGACCGTCGGCCGGTAGTAGAACCCGCCGCCGAGGTCCGCCTGCTCGCCGCCGCAGAGCACCTGCGCGCCGTCCCGGCGCGCGGACTCGACCAGGTCCGTGACCTTGTCGAGCTGCTTCTGGCTGGCGAGCGGCCCGACGACGGTGGCGTCGTCCGTGATGTCGCCGAAGGGCACACCGGGGACGGCCTGGGCCAGGATGCCCAGCACCGTGTCGTAGATCGGCCGCTCGACGAGCAGGCGCGGCCCGGCCATGCAGAACTGGCCCGCGTTGAACACGAAGGCGCCGATCACTGTGCCGATCGCCTTGTCGAGGTCGGCGTCGGCGAACAGGATGTTGGCCGCGTTGCCGCCGAGCTCCGCGGTGAACGGCTTGAGGGTGCGCGCGGCGAGCGCCGCGGCGTGGGCCCCCACCTCGGTCGAGCCGGTGAAGGCGACCTTGTCGACCTGCGGGTGGCCGACGAGGTGGTCCCCCAGGCTCGCGCCGGAGCCGGTGACGACGTTGAAGACGCCGTCCGGGACGCCGGCGTCCTTGAGCACCTGGGCCATGAACAGCGCGCTCAGCGGCGTGTCGCCGGCGGGCTTGTGCACGATCGAGTTCCCGGCGATGAGCGCCGGGGCGATCTTGGTCGAGGACAGGATCAGCGGGAAGTTGAAGGGCGTGATCGCCGCGACGACGCCGATCGGCTCCTTGCGGATGTACGCGTGGGCGTTGGCGGGGATCTCCCGCACCGAGCCGTCCAGGTGCTGGCCGAGGCTCGCGGCGTACTCGAACTGCAGGATGGCGTGCTCGACGTCGACGATCCGCGCGAACGTGATCGGCTTGCCGACGTCGTGGCTCTCCAGCTGCGCGAGCTCCTCGCGCCGCTCGCGGAGCAGCTCGACGGCCTTCAGCAGGACGCGCGACCGCTCGCGGCCGCTCAGCCGCGACCAGACGCCGGAGTCGAACGACTCGCGGGCGGCGGCGACTGCCGCGTCGACGTCGGCGGTCGCCGCCCAGGCCACCGAGGAGATGACGCTGCCGGTGGCGGGGCTGATGACGTCGCGGCGTGTGCCGTCGGCCGCCTCGCGCCACTCGCCGCCGATGAACAGCTGCCCGGGCGGGAACTGGACGCTGCCGGTGACAGTGGGGGGATTGTCGGTGATGGTCATGACTGCTCTCTCTTCGTTGAGAAGGTTTCCCGGAGACGCTCGGCGATGAACGCGTAGGTGCGCCGGGCGGTGTCGAGGTCGTTCATGTCGTAGGCGTGGTCCACGCCCGGGATGTCGAGGTGGGCGACCAGGGCGCCCGCGTCGCGCAGGCGCGCCGCGTAGGCCGCTCCGTCGCCGCGGAGCCGGTCCAGCTCGCAGGTCAGGACGACCGCTGGCGCGATGCCGGTGAGGTCGGCGTCGTCGGCGGCGTGTGCCGGGGAGGCGAGGCGGTCCGCGCGCATCGCGGGATCCGGGATGTAGGCGTTGTCGAAGACGTCGCCCATCCACGGCTTGATCAGCGGGTTGGTGCCCGCCGCTGGCTTGTCCCGGGCATGGGTGACCAGGTCCAGCGGCGGGTAGTGGAGCACCTGGAGCGCGACGCGCGGACCGCCCTGCTCCAGCGCCTGGCGCGCGACGGCCGCCGCGAGCGCGCCGCCGGCACTCTGGCCGCCGACCGTGAGCCTCGTCCCGTCCCAGCCGTGGGCGGCTCCCTGTTCCGCTCCATGGTCGGCGACCCACCGCACGACCTCGTACGCCTGGTGGGGCGGTGCGGGGAACCGGTGCTGCGGCGCGACGGCGTAGTCGACGTTGATGACGACGACACCCGCCTCCGCGGCGAGGTACCGGCACAGGGGGTCGTCGGGCTGGAGGTCCCGCATGACGTAGCCGCCGCCGTGGAAGTTGACGTGCACCGGCGGGCTCGTTGCGTCGCCGTCGGACGGGCCGGCGGGCCGGTAGACGAACGCCCGGGCCGGGCCGATCGACGTCGGGACGCTGATCTCCTCGACCTCCGCGCGGTACTCGGGGAACGGCGTCGGCTTGCCGCGTGCGGCCAGCCGCACGCCGACGGCGGACAGCCGCTGCATGCCGAGCGCGACCGCTGAGGCCACCTGCACATTGCTGAGTACGGACATGTTCGCCATCTCTCTCAGTACCGGTAGACGGTCTGCGCCGCGTGCACGCCGCGGGGACCGTAGGGCGCCTTCTCGAGCCAGCTGGACGCGGCCTCGTTCTGCGGGGCGAGCTCGGCGGCGGCCTGGACCTCCTGCGCCTTCTCGGACGAGGGGCGCAGGTGGGCCAGCGCCTCCCCCGCGGCGTCCCGGTTGAACAGCGCGGCGGACCGGCGGGCCAGGGCGAACGACTCGACTGCCGTCCGCGCGGACTCCCGGGTGCCGGCGGCGAGCGCCAGGACGACGGCGGACGCGGCCGCCTCGGCGTCGGGCACGCCCGAGTTGAGGCCCCGCGCGCCGAACGGCGCGAACAGGTGGGCTGCCTCCCCGGCGAGCAGGACGCGGCGGGCGGGGTCGGCGAAGTCGTGCGCGACGAGCTGGAGGAACTGGTACGTCGAGACCCACGAGGTGTGCTCGGCGTACCCGCGCGGGAGCACCGCGTCGAGCCAGGTGTGCACGCAGTCCGGCGAGGCGAACTTGTCCGGGTCGTCGCCGTCGACGAGCTGCAGGTCGACCCGGTAGCCGCCGGCATACGGCACGACCAGGACGTTGCGGCCCTGGACCGCGGGGTGGGCGTAGTGGAAGTGCCGCTCCTGGGGCAGCGCGGGCTGCTCGATCTCGGCGACGTCGACGACGATGTACCAGCCGTCGTCGCGCCCGCCCTCCATGAGGGCGCCGATCTGCTTGCGCACGGCGGAGCGCGAACCGTCCGCGGCGATCACGTACTGCGCCTGCCAGCGGTCGCCGCCAAGGGTCGTGACCTGCACGCCGTCGTCGTCCGCGACGACGCCCGAGACCTCCTGCTCCCAGGCGAACTCGACCCCGGCGGCGACGGCCCGCTCGTAGAGGTACCGCTCGGTCTCGACCTGCGGCAGGCTCGTGAAGTGCGGGTACGTCCCCGGCGCGGGATCGGGGTAGGTCTTGGCGTAGACCTCCCTGCCCTCGTAGAAAGTGCGCTGGGTGTTCCAGTAGACGCCGTGGCCGTACAGCTCGGCGCCGAGCCCGGGGCTGATCCTGTCGAGGATCTGCAGCGTCTGGCTGTGCGTGAAGATCGCGCGGCTGCCCGGCCGCTGCCGCCCGTGCGGCCCGGCCTCCAGGACGGTCACCGGGCGGCCGAAGGATCGCAGCGCCAGGGCCGCGGTCAGGCCGACCGGCCCCGCGCCGACCACGAGGGTCTCGCGCTCGCGGACCCCCTCCTCAGGATTGGTGCTGGCCATGGTCTTCCTTTCCTTCGGTCCTGACGACGACGACGGCGTCCAGGACGACCGGTCCGCGGGCGGTGACCCGTACCGGGTTGAGATCGATCTCGGTGACGTCGTGGTGCTGCGTGAGCACGTCGCTCACGGCGAGCAGGGTGGCGGCGAGCGCCGTGCGGTCCACGGGGGGCGACCCGCGGAAGCCGTCGAGCACCGCCGCGGGCAGGGTGTCGACCATCTCGGCGGCGCGTTCGGGCGACAGCGGGGCGAGGCGCAGGACGGGCTCGGAGCCCGGCCCGCCGGCCAGCTCGACCCCCACGCCGCCGAGGCCGAGCAGCACGACCGGCCCGAAGACCGCGTCGCGGACGCCGCCGACGATGAGCTCGGTGCCGCCGGGCGCCTGCTCCTCGACGAGGTAGCGGCGCCCGGCCGGGCCCGGGTCGATCGCGTCGATCGCGTCGAGGGCCGCGTCCAGCTCCGCGTGGCTGCGGACCCCGACGTGCACGCCCCCGACGTCGGACTTGTGCAGGACCGCCGCGTCGAGGACCTTGACGACCACAGGGCTCTCCGGAGCGCCCAGGGCGTCCAGCGCCTCATGGGCGCCGGCCCGGTCCGCGGCGGCCCGCCGGCGCATGGTGCGCAGGCCGTTGGCCTCGAAGAGCGACTTGGCCTCGTCCTCGTCCAGCACGCGCCCGAGGGTCCGCGTCGCGGCGACGGGCGGCGCGTCAGGCACCGCTCGGGCGGCGGCGTCGCTGACCAGGGCGGCGAGCCCGATCGCGAGGTCGCCCGGGCCGGAGTAGAGCGGGACGCCGATCTGCGCCAGCCGCTCCCGGTGCCGCTCGATCACGTCGGCGGGCCCGCCGGTCGCGTAGAGCACCCGGCCGGCGGCTCCCTCGACGGCGCGCACCGGGTCCAGGACGCCGGGCTCGTCGAGCGCGTACACCCCGACGGCGTCGATCCCGGGCTCGGCGGCGACGAGGCGCAGCACGTCGGGGAACGTGTCCGAGGGCCGGCCGGTGTCCACGGGGTTGCGCTGGTAGGTCAGCGGGGGCAGGAGGTCGCCGAGCCGGTCGAGGGTCGCGGGGGCCAGCTCGGGGACCCGCACGCCGCGGGCGCCGAGCGCGTCGGCGACGACGAGGCCCGGCCCGGCCTGGCCGGTGAGCACGGCGACGCCGGTCGCGGACCGGGGCGCGGCGGGCAGCCGCACGGACCGCAGGGCCGTCAGGGCGGCGACCAGCTCGTCGAGGCTGTCGACGACCACCGCCCCCGCCTGCGCGAGCGCGGCGCGGGTCAGCGCGTAGGAGCCGGTGAGCGCTCCGGTGTGCGACTTGGCGAAGTCGCCGACGTCGGAGCGACCCACCTTGAAGGCGACCACGGGCTTGCGGGCCGTGACGCGGCGCAGGGCCGCGACCAGGGCGGCGCCGTCGGCGACTCCCTCGACGTGCAGGCCGACGGCGGTGGTCGCGTCGTCGTCCGCGTAGAAGTCGAGCATCGACGCGAAGCCGACGTCGACCGCGTTGCCCAGTCCCACGCCGAGGCGCAGGCCGATGCCCGCGCGCTCCAGGAGGAAGGCGATGGCGAGGTTGATGCCGCCCGACTGGGCGACGACCCCGACCGTGCCGGGCTGCAGCGCGGCGGCCGCGGGCATGAAGTTCGCGAACACGCCGTCGACCGGGTTCATGAAGCCGGACGTGTTCGGGCCGAGCAGCCGGACGCCGCCGCGCCGGGCGGCCTCGACGGTCTGCTCCTGCAGCTCGCGGCCGTCCGGGCCGCTCTCGGCGAAGCCGCCCGCGCACACGACCGCGGCGCGCACGCCTGCCGCGGCGGCCTCCTCGATCGCGCGCGGGACGGCGTGCGGCGGGACGACGAGGACGGCGAGGTCCACCGGGCCGGGCAGCTCGCCCAGGCCGGGCAGGGCGGTGCGGCCGAGGATGCTGCCGCCGCGCGGGTTGACCGGGTACAGCTCGCCCGCGAAGCCGTCGAGCGCCTGCATCATCGCGTGCCCGGCCTTGTCGGGGCTGGCCGAGGCGCCGACCACGGCGATGCTGCGCGGTCGCAGCAGGGCGTCCAGCGCCGCGCCGGCGCGGGTCGCCGTCATCGCGCACCCGGCCGGCTGGCGTAGGGGATCGCGCCGTCATCGGTCACGAGGACGTCGAGGCGCCCGAGCCGGTCGATCTCGACCGCGACGCGCTGCCCGGCGGCGATCGGCCCGACGCCCGCGGGGGTGCCCGTCGCGATGACGTCGCCGGGGTACAGGGTCATGACGTGGCTGGTGTACGCGACGAGCTCGGCGACGTCGAAGATCAGCTCCTTGGTCGCCACCCGCTGGCGCAGCTCGCCGCCCACCCAGCAGCGCAGCTCCAGCTCGCGGGGGTCGCCGACCTCGTCGGCGGTGGTGATCCAGGGGCCGAACGGGGTGAACGTGTCGAACGACTTGCGGGTCGAGCGGTCCTCGGTGGACCGCACGGTGATGTCCAGGACCGGCGCGTAGCCCAGCACGTGGTCGAGGGCGTCGGCGGCGTCCACGCGGCTCGCCGTCCGCCCGATGACGACGGCGAGCTCGCCCTCCTGATCGGTCCGCACGTCGGTGTACGGCAGGCGGATCGCTTCGTCGGGGCCGATGACCGAGGAGCTCGCCTTGAGGAACACGCCGTACTCGGCGATGGTCTTCTGCTCGCTCATCTCGGCCTTGTGGTCGAGGTAGTTGACCGGGGCGCCGACGACCTTGCCCGGGCGGGCGATCGGTGCGGCGAGGCGGGCGCCGTCGAGCGGGCGGGTGGGCAGCCCGTCCAGGTCCAGGGCGGCGAGCTCGGCGAGGGTGCCGCCGCGCTCCAGGAACGCGAGCAACGGACCGCCCGCGCCCGCCCCGGCAACTCCCAGGGCATCGGTCAGGTCGACGAGACGGTCCTCCACGACGGCGTGCAGGCGGGCGTCGACGGTGCTGGCTAACCTCATCGTCAGGTGCTCCTTCGGTAACGTGACACAACCATCGGCGGTCGGGGTACGGTATGTCAAGTATCGAGTTTCGACCGTGGGAAGGCGACCTATGACGAACGCGACCAAAGCGGGCACCAGAGCCAGCACCAAGGCAGGAACGGATCACCCCCGCCTGCCGCGCACCCGGCAGGGCTCGCCGCCGAGCCTGCTGCTGACCCTGCTGGGCGACTACTGGTGGGGGCACGACGAGCCGCTGCCGTCGGCCGCCCTCGTCGAGCTGCTCGCCGACTTCGGCGTCAGCGACGTCGCCGCCCGGGCCGCGCTGAGCCGGATGGTCAAGCACGGGCTCCTCGCGACCACCCGCTCCGGGCGGAACACCTTCCACGGCCTGACGCAGCATGCCCAGGACGTGCTGAGCGACGGCGCAGACCGGATCTTCGGCTTCGGCGCCGACGACGGCGAGGACTGGGCCGGCCGCTGGAGCGTCGTCGCGTTCTCCGTGCCCGAGGCCAACCGCGCGGTCCGCGAGGCGTTGCGCACGCGCCTGCGCTGGCTGGGCTTCGCGCCGCTCTACGACGCCCTGTGGGTCTCGCCCCACGAGCACCACGCGGAGGCGCTCGCCGAGCTGGTGGCGCTCGGCGTCACGGCGGCGACGGCGTTCGTCGCGACCGCACCCGACCTGCCCTCGACGGTGCCCCCGCAGAGCGCCTGGGACCTCGACGGCCTGGCCACCATGTACCAGGCGTTCGTCGACGAGTGGGAGCCGACCCACGCCGCGCTCGGCCGGGGGTCGATCGACCCGGTCGACGCGCTCGTGCGGCGCACCGAGCTCATGGACGCCTGGCGCGCGTTCCCCGGCCTCGACCCCGAGCTGCCGACGTCGCTCCTGCCGGCGGGCTGGCCGCGGCCGCGGGCCCGCGAGCTCTTCCTCGACACCTACGACCGGCTCGGCATACCCGCCTCGGCGCGCGTGCGCGAGGTCCTCGCCGGCCACGCGCCGGAGCTCGCCGAACGCGTGGCGCAGCGCTCGACCCCGCCCGTGCTGCCCGGGCCTGGCTGACCCTGCCCGCCCCTGGCCGGCCCGGCGGTCAGGGGACGAGCGCCGCCCGCAGCCCGGCGGGCACGGGGCACGGCAGGCCGGCGTCGTCCACGTGGACACAGGTGGTCGTGCCCTCGACGCAGCTCACGCCGTCCCGCAGCACCCGCCAGCGGTAGGTGACCGACGTCCGGCCGACCGCCGAGGCCGCGATCTCGACCACGACCTCGTCGCCGAACCGGAGGGGACCGAGGAAGTCCACCTCGATCCGGCGGCGCGGGAACCGAGTGAGCTCGGGCCCGGCCAGCTCAGACCCGGACAGCCCGGACCCGCCGAGCGAGCGGAGCAGCTGGTGCTCCGCTCGCTCGGCCCACCGCAGGGCGGCCGTGTGATGGATGCGACCGCCCGCGTCCGTGTCGGCGAACTCGACACGGACCGGCTCAGTGTGCTGAAACACCGGCCGGGGCATCGGCGTCCAGCGGGGGCAGCGTGATGCCGCTCGTCTGCCCGGACGGGGCGAACGTCGACGGCCAGGCCTCGGCGATCGCCTCGGCCGACCAGCCGCCCTCCCGGTAGGTGACGGCGAGCTCCTCGGAGTACGAGTACAGCGAGAGCTTGTCGCCACCGACGCCGATCGACTGCCCGGTGACGCCGGCGCTGGCGTCCGAGGCGAGCCACACGATCAGCGGCGCCACGTCCTCGGGGCCGCCGAGCGCATGCTCCTGGCGGACGACGCGCGGCAGGGCCTCGCCCCGCTCGTACGCCTCGGCGACCTCCTTGTACACGGGGATGGTCGCGGTCATCGCGGTGATCGCGGTGGGGACCACCACGTTCACCGTGACCTGCGCGCGCGCCAGCTCCAGCGACCACGTGCGGGCCATCGCGACGACGCCGGCCTTGGCCGCGGCGTAGCTCGTCTGCCCGAAGTTCCCGTGCTGCCCGGCCGGGGACCCGATCACGACGATCCGGCCGCCCTCGCCCTGCTCCCGCAGGCGGACGGCGGCGGCGCGCACCGTGGTGAACGTGCCCCGCAGGTGCGTGCCGACGACGACGTCGAAGTCGTCGTCCGTCATCTTCCACAGCACCCGGTCGCGGAGCACCCCGGCGTTGGCCACCAGCACGTCGAGCCGCCCGAACTCCTCGACCGCCGTCCGCACGAGCAGGTCGGCGGTGCTGGTGGGGCCCACCGGGGCGACGACGGCGACCGCCGTGCCGCCCGCCTCGGTGATCGCCTGCACCGCGTGCGCGGCGGCGGCGCCGTCGACGTCGTTCACGACGACCTTCGCGCCCGCCGCGGCGAGCGCCTTCGCGTAGGCCAGGCCGAGGCCCTGCCCGCTGCCGGTGACGACGGCGACCTTCCCGGCCAGGTCGATGGGCGCGCTCGTCTGCCCGCTCATCCGAGGAACCTCAGCACCATCATCGCGACGGCGGCGGGCCTGGCCTGGTCCTCCACCTCGAAGACGCTCTCGAAGACCGTCTGGTACCCGCCGGGCACCTCGGTGACCTCGCGCAGCGTGGACTGCACCCGGACCCGCGCGCCGACCCGTACCGGGGCCGGGAAGCGCAGGCGGTCCAGCCCGTAGTTGATGCCGGTCGTCACGCCCGTGACCTCGAGGATCTCGGCCATGAGCGGGACGACGAGGCTCAGCGTCAGGTAGCCGTGCACGATCGTCCCGCCGAAGGGCGACCGCGCGGCGGCCTCGGGGTCGACGTGGATGGGGTTGTGGTCGCCGGTGAGGTCGGCGAAGTCGCCCACCTCCTCCTGGCTGATGGCGCGCCACGACGACGGGCCGAACACGGTCCCGACGTGCTGGGGCAGGTCGGCCAGGGCCACTTTCGTGGGGCCCGTTGCCGTCACCGGCGCTGTCGCCGTCTCGGGCGGTGTGGGTGCTGCGGTCATCGGCTCGCTCGCAATCGAGGTAGTGGGTTCGTGAGAAAGGTCGGGTCAAGAGGGCTGGCCGGGGTGGCTGGGCGGGGAAGTCACAGCTATCCGTCGACCCGGACCACGACGGCCCCGGCGGAGTCTCCGGCCGCGCAGCCCGTGAACAGGCCGGTGCCGCCGCCGCGCGCGTGCAGGGCGTGGATGAGCTCGGTGATCGCCCGGGCGCCGGTCGGTCCCTGCGGGTGGCCGTAGACGAGCGACGACCCGTACGGGTTCATCCGCTCGAGCGGGTAGCCCATCTGGTCGGCGAGCCACAGGTCGTTCACGGCGAACGGGTTGTGCGTGGTGACGACGTCGACGTCGGACATCTCGATCCCCGCGTCCGCGAGCGCCACGCGGGCGGCCGCGACGGGGGCCTTGGGCATGTACGCGGGTTCGGCGCGGCCGAACCCGGTGGCGAGGATCTGCGCGGTGACGCCGTCCTGCCCGATCTCCCGGGCGCGGTCGGCCGTCGCGACGACGACGCCGGCGCAGCCGTCGGCGGGGTGGGTCTGCGCCCCGTAGGTGACCACTCCCCCGGGCTTGACGGGCGACAGCTTGGCGAGGCCCTCGGCGGTGGTCGGGAAGACGCCGTGGTCCTCCTCGACCCAGTCGTCGCCGCCCTTCTTGCGCGGGAGGCGCACCGGCACCATGTACTGCCGCTGGACGGCGCGGTCGTCGGCCAGCGAGCTCACGTACTGCTCGTAGCGCATCAGGGCGACGTCGTCGACCTGCTCGCGCGTGTAGCCGCCGTCGAGGGCGGTGTTCTCCGCGGTGTCGTTCATGCTCTGGCCGGTGGTCGGGTCGAGCTTCATGGGGTCGAGCACCCAGTGCTCGGCGAGCGGGGCGCCGCCGGTGCTGCGCTGGCTGGAGTAGAGCATGAGCGGGCCGTTGCTGGTCCGGTCGGTGATGACGCCGATGGTGGTGGCGTGCGCGCCGAGCTCGACCTGGGTGGCCAGGTGCTCCACGACGACGGCGGAGGTCGCGCAGGCCCGCGAGAGCCACGGCCCGCCGTACTGGCCGGCGCCCAGGCGCCGGGACACGAGGGTCACGCCGTAGAACCCGTACTGCTGGGGCACGGTGCAGCCGAGCGTCCACTCGGTGATCTCCTCGGGCGGCAGCCCGCGGGCCTCAAGCGCCCGGCCGGTGACGTCTACCGCCATGTCGAGGCTGTTCAGCTCCGCCAGGGGGCCCTGCCACTTGGCGAACGGCGAGGTCCAGCTCAGGCCGAAGGGGATGTGTGCGTCGCGAAACCTCATGTGTGCTGACCTGCCTCCAGCTCGGGGACTGCCTCTAGTTCGGGGACTACTTCTAGTTCGGGCACCTGGGCGCGCAGGGCGCGCATGTTGAGCTTTCCGCTCGGGCTGCGGTCCAGGGCGTCGACGAAGAAGACCTTGCGCGGCTTCTTGTAGCCGGCGAGCCGCCGTCCGACCTCCTCCTGGACCCGCTCGGTGGTGAGCGACGCGCCGGGCGCGGCGACGACGTACGCGGTGACGACCTCGCCCCACCGGGGGTCGGGCGAACCGAAGACGACGGCGTCGGTCACGCCGGGGATCTCGACCAGGACCGTCTCGACCTCGCCGGTGAAGACCTTCTCCCCGCCCGTGTTGACCACCGCCGAGCCGCGGCCGAGCAGCTCGACCAGGCCCTCGCCGAGGACGCGGACGTGGTCCCCCGGCATGACGTACCGCACCCCGTCGATGACGGGATACGCCTGCGCGGTCCGATCCGGGTCGCCGTCGTAGCCGAGCGGCATCTGACCGCGGTAGGCCAGCACGCCGGTGGCGCCGGGGACGTCCTGGACCTCGCGCATCTCGGCGTCGAACACGACGGTGCCGGGGGCCAGCCGCGGATGGCACGGGAGGTCCTGCGGCCCGCGGACCACGCCGTAGGCGAACGGGCCGCCCTCGCTGGAGCCGAAGATGTCGATGAGCGTCGCCCGGGGCGCGTGGGCGAGGAGCCGCAGCTTGAGCTCGTCGGACCAGGCCATGCCCGAGCTGAGCACCGTGGTCAGGCTGGACACGTCGAGCCCGGCGCCCTCGGGCGAGTCGAGCACGTCGACGAGCGGGCCGACGACGGCGTTGCCCGCCACGATCAGCCGCGTCACGCGCCGCTCGTGGATGGTCCGGACGGCGGCCGGCGGGCCCTGGTTCGCGGACGGCAGGAAGATCACGCACCCGCCGAGGACCAGCGCGTTCATCACGTTGAACAGCGCGAGGGCGTGCATGAGGGGGGTCAGCGGCAGCGTGACGGTCGGCGGGAGGTCGGTGCGCGCGGCGATGCGCGTGACCTCGTCGAGGTCTTTCGGGACGGCGACGGGCAGCGAGCCGTAGATCGAGAAGAGCTGGCTGTCGAACAGGTTCCCGTGGGTCCAGACGACGGCCTTGGGGGTGCCCGTCGTGCCGCCGGTGAACATGAAGATCTGGTGGTCCGGGGACAGCGGTTGCGGGTCGAGCGGCTCGGCGTCCAGCGCGGTGGCGAACGGCCGGCCGGGCTCGACGGGGCTGTCGTCGTCGGGCACGGCGAGCACGAGGTTCGGCAGCGGGACGTACGCGGCGGCGTCGCGCACGTGCCGCCCGAGGCTCGTCGGGTACACGAGGGCCGCGGCGCGCGAGGCGCGCAGCAGGTCGGCGAGCTCGCGGCCCTGATAACGGAAGTTGATGTTGACCGGTATCGCGCCGATCTTGTACGCGGCGTACACGGTGACCAGGTACTCGACGCGGTTGTACATGAAGATCGCGATGCGGGACCCGGCCCCGAGCCCCTCGGCGCGCAGCGCGCCGGCGACCCGGGCCGCGGCGTCGTCCAGGTCGCGATAGGTCATCGTGCGCCCGTCGGCGACCACGGCGGGCCGGTCGGGGCACGCGCGAGCCACGGACTCCCAGATGGTCGCGTAGTTCGCTCGGCTCAGGTCGTTGTTCGGGGTGGGCTGGTCCACTGCGCACATCCTTGTGGGCGGGCCGCGGCCGGACTCCTGAGTCTCCAGCAGGTCGAGCAGGTCGAGCAGGTCTCAGGCAGCCGATCGTCGGCGAGGCTTCGATCGTGCCTCACCACACCCCGCGACGTCAAGCACTTTCGTGACGCCCGTCATGAATCAGTCGAATGTCAGGCGATCGAGATCAGCTGACGGACGGCGCGTCCGTCCGGCCCAGCAGCGCGCCGAGGTCGGCCCGCGCCGCGCCGACGAACACCTCGCGCAGCCGGCGGAACGTGGCCGCGGAGCGCCCGGACGGCCAGTCGGCCGAGAGGTGCTCGGCGGGCAGCCGGGGGTCGGCGCGCAGCAGCGCGAGCCAGTCGGCGCCCAGGGCCGTCATGTCCCGCAGCGGGTTCGACGAGGCCTCGACGTCGGCCCACGCGTCGAGGAACTGGAGGTGGTGCGCGCGGATCTCGTCCAGCCGCCAGGCCGCGCGGACCGCCCGGGCCGCCGAGAACCCCTCGATCTCGTACGCACGGAAGGCGGACAGCTCGACGTCGGCGAGGTCGCCGTCGAGCGGGCGGAGCGCCGCCGCGACCGAGACCTCGCCCGGGGCGATCCACAGCCCGTCGCGCAGCAGGCCGAAGCCCGCCCAGGTCAGGGCCGCCCGCACCCGGTGGCGCGCGTCCCGCTGGCTCTCCGGCACGGAGAACGTCACGAGGGTCCACCCGGTGCCGACGGGCGCGAACGGCTCGGTGGCGAGCACGCGGTCGCGCGCCTCGCGGAGCACGGCCTCGCCGGCCGGGGCGAGGCCGTACGCCACCTCCCGGCCGGTGCGGACCTTCGCGAGCAGGCCGCGGCGGCTCATCCGGGCGAGCGTGGCGCGGGTCGCGGCGTCGCCGACGCCGAGCTCGGCGAGCAGCCCGATGAGGACCGCCGACGGGACGTGCTCGACGTCGGCGTCGAGCACGAACTCACCGAGGAACGCGAGGAGGAGCTGCTCGGGACGTCGCGACGACGCCCGACCTGCCGCGACGCGTTCCCCGCTGTCCAGAGGTGCTGACATGCCCTGGAGTATTCCAGAACGAGCGCGAACGCCGGGGCCGTGGCTGTCGCAGGCGCCCGGCCGTCCCCGGTCACGACGAGGTGTCACGCAGGCAGGGGAAATCTGCCGCGACAAGCCGTCGGAATTCGTCGGCGGTCATCACTTTGTCGTTGACGAAGAACTCGTCCGGGCCGAGATCGTGGTTCGGGTCGTCTTCGCGAACTTCAGTACCTTCGAATCGATCACCAAAGTCAATCGAAAGCCCGAACCAGTCGAGGCCCTGATACGAGCCCTCGACCTCCTGCCAATGTTCCGAGTCCAGACGAATGATGTCCGACGTGCCGCCGACATAGCCCCTGGCCGTCCAGGACGGCTCCATGTCGTCAGCGTGCGATTCGTATTCCACGATCTCCGCGCCAAGTGGTGCATCGTCCTCGCAGCGTCGGACGATGACCGACAGGACGCCGTCATCCTCCCGCACGCCCGCCGGCGTTGCAGCTGGGTCCGACGGAAGGAAAGGGACGCACCCGCCCAACGCAACAGTCAAGAGCATCATTGAAACGCCGACGCGAGCGACGCCGGGGGCGGCCCTGCATAGCCCCCTTCGTCGAGTCCTGCGCTCATCTCGAACGCGTTGTGACATGGGTCCCACCCCTCGGAGATGTAGGCCGGAATCATGAATAGCCCCAGCATCCTCTTCTGCTCGCCATGCCTCTTGTCATGCGTCAGGAAGTCCTGCGGGCCTCGGTCTTCTCCGAGCGAGGTCTCCGAAGGGGCCCACGGGTTAGCGCCGCGCCGCCAGTTGGCTGGGAGCTAGCGGCGGTGCGTGCCGGGGGTCCACGGTCGGTCGATGGGGCAGTCGGGGGTGGTGACGAACTTCGCGCACGTCCAGAACAGGTCGCACTCGCACGGGCCTGCCGCGGGCGCGTCAAGCGCGGCGACCGGGCGGGGCTGCCCGCCTGAGACCGGTTGACCATGCACCTGCTGCCAGGTTGCTGCCGATCTTGGCAGCGAATGCATGGCCGACCGAAGGAGGTCAGACGTCGTCGCTCGCGTGGTGGCCGTGCACGTCCAGGATCCGGGTCAGGAGCCGCCGCAGGGCCGCCTGCTCCTCTTCGGTGAGGCCGGCGGTGAGCGACGCGTCCACCTGGGCCGCGTGCGGGACGAGGCGACGCAGCTCGGCGCCGCCCGCCTCGGTGAGCCGGACGAGGTTGCGACGTCGGTCCGCGGCGGCCCGCGCCCGCTCGACCAGGCCCCTGGTCTCGAGCCTGGAGACGAGGCCCGCTACGGTCGAGCGGTCGAGGTCGAGCGCGTCGCACAGCTCACGCTGGCTGGCGCCGCCGGTCCGGTGCAGCACATTGAGCACGCCGAACTGGACGTTGCTCAGGCCCTGCCCCGCCTCCTCGGCCCACACGGCCAGGTGCACCTGCTGGGTGCGCCGGATGAGGAAGCCCACGTGCTCGGGCAGGTACAGGGACTGGCGCCCGCCAACGCCGTCGGGCTGGCCGACGCCGTCCGGCTCGCCCGCCGGGCCGGCGGCCAGGCCGTCTCGCTGAGTCGCCCCGATTCGCTGAGTCATGGACTGATCATCACAGGCCGATCATCACAGCCAGCGCGGCGGCGCAGGCACCGCACCGCCGTCCGAGGCGACGACGCCGGCGGCTCCGCGTCCGGTCGCCCACCGCGTCAGGTCCGCGGCGGTCCCGCGCAGCGCCACGGTCTCAGCCGCCGTCCCCACCGTCTCAGTCCGAGGCTCGGCGAGCGGCACCGCGTGCTCACGGTCGACGGGTTCGAGCACCAGGGGCGGCAGCCCGTCCGGCCCTAACCGGCGCCGCCAGGCGCCGACCACGTCGGCGAGCAGCGCGTCGAGCAGCTCGGGCGGGAAGTCGGCGAAGGACCCGCCGTTGTCGAGGTCGACGGCGTGCACCCAGACCTCCCGGGTCCGCATCCAGACGGTCTCGGAGGCGGGCACGACGCGCCCGAGGGCCGTCCGCACCGGGGCGTGCCAGGCCTCCTCGGGCAGGTCCCGCCACTCGACGTCGAGGTGCACAGCGGCATGCGCGCTCAGGTTGCGCAGCGCCCGGGCGGGGAGCGTCGCGGCGAACTCGATCTCCTGGTCGCGCTCGGTGGGCGAGGCGTACATCGGCGTCTCGACGCCGGTCGCCGCCCACTCGGTGAGCCGGGTCAGCGCCCGCGCGTTCAGGCCGACGTGCGCGACGACGTGCCGCCGCGTCCAGCCCTCGACGAGGGAGGGCGCGTCGAGCCGGTCGTTCCGCAGCTCGTTGAGCTTGCGGGAGAAGTACGCCTGCCCGCGGCGGGCGAGCAGCAGGCCGGCGCGGAGCTGCGGGTCGGTGGTCCGGTCGGTGCGGGCGGGCACGGGTCAGCCCTCCTTCACGACGGCGTTGCGCAGCGTGCCGAGCCCGGTGATGGAGGTGACCAGCTCCTGCCCGGGCGCGAGGTAGCGCGGGGGCTTCCGGGCGTGGCCGACGCCGCCGGGCGTCCCGGTGGCGATGACGTCGCCCGGGTGGAGCGTGACGATCTGCGAGATGTACGCCACCAGGGCGGCCGGGCTGAACACCATGTCGTCGATCACCGTGCGCTGCACGGCCTCGCCGTCGACCTCAGTGACCAGCTCCCCGCCCGGGTCGACCGAGTCGAGGGTGGTGAGCCACGGCCCGAACGGCGTCGTCGCCTCGAACGTCTTGCCCTGCAGCCACTGCGGGCTGCGGTACTGGAAGTCGCGCATCGTCACGTCGTTGAGCACGGCGTAGCCGGCGATCGCCTCCTCGGCGTCCGCGACGGTGAGCCGGCGCGCCGTCCGGCCCACGACGACGGCGACCTCGCCCTCCCAGTCGACGGCGTCCCCGGCGTGCGCCGGGAGCACGATGGGGTCGTACGGGCCGATGAGCGCCTCAGGGAACTTGGCGAAGAGCGTGGGGTGCTCGGGCAGCTCCCGGCCCATCTCCCGGATGTGGTTGCGGTAGTTCAGCCCGACGCAGACGATCTTGGCCGGCCGGAGCACCGGCTGCGCCCAGGCCTGCGGATCGAGGCCCGCGAGCTCGTGCTCCGGGCCGGTCGCGTCGCGGGCGATCGAGGCCCATCGTGGGTCCTGGAGCAGGTGGCCGACGTCGGCGTGGCCGGTGATCTCGACCGCCGTCCGCTCGTCGACGCGGACGGCGACGGTGCTCGCGCCGTGCTGGAGAGTGTCGAGACGAAGGGTTGCGAGTCTCATGCGAGGTCCTCGTTCCGCTGGCCGGGGACGTAGGTCCGCGTGAAGTGGAGCCGATCGATGATCGGGCCGTCGTTGAACCGGAACAGGTCGAACTGGGTGTCGGCGTGCAGCGACCACGGCACCCAGCTCGGCACGGCGAACAGGTCGCCGGTGTGCAGCCGGTGCTCGGTCTCGCCGAGCACCACGGTGCCCTCGCCCTCGAACACCTGCCACACCGAGGACCCGACCTCGTGCGTGACCGGCGTGGAGGCGCCGGCGCGCAGCCGGTGGAACTCGCAGCGCAGGGTCGGCATGACGTCGCCGCCGGTGGTCGGGTTCGTGTAGCGGATGGCGGCGTGGCCCTGCCCGACGGTCGCGGGGTGGCCGGCGTCCTCCAGGGCGAGCTGTTCGGTCAGTGCCCGGTCGGTGTGCTCCCAGCGGTAGGCGGCCAGGGGCGAGCTGATGGTGTCCTCGAGCCCGCTGAGCGGGCGCAGGCCGGGGTGGGCCCACAGCCGCTCGGAGCGGGAGACGTCCGGGGACGCCTCGTCGGTGACGCGCTCCGAGCCGAACTCGAAGAAGCCGACGTCGGCGTAGTACGAGAACGGCACGTCGAGGCCGTCGATCCACGCCATCGGCTGGTCGGTGTCGTTGTGGTGCCCGTGGAAGTTCCAGCCGGGCGTGAGCAGCAGGTCGCCGCGGCGCATCGCGACGGGGTCGCCGTTGACGACGGTCCAGACGCCCTCGCCCTCGACGACGAACCGGAAGGCGTTCTGGCTGTGCCGGTGCTCGGGCGCGGTCTCGAACCCGCCGAGGTACTGGATCGCGCACCACAGGGTCGGCGTCGCATAGGCCGTGCCGGGGAGCCCGGGGTTGGCCAGGCCGATCGCCCGCCGCTCCCCTCCACGCCCCACGGGCACGAGCTCGCCCGACCGCTCGGCGAGGCCGAACAGCGTGGACCATTCCCACACGTGCGGCACCGCCTGGGGCGACGGCGTGAACGGCATCAGGCCGTCGCGCTGGGTCCACAGCGGGGACAGGTGGTGCGTGTCGAAGTCGGCGTAGAGCTGTTTGAGCTCCGGGGTGTCCGCCGTGCCGTCCATCTCCTGCATGGTTGCTCCTCCTGGTGGCCTCGTCGCCATTCGTTGGTATGCCAACGATAAGGCCGGACGGCGCCCACGTCCACCGCCGTCGGCCCCTTCCCACGGACCAGGACCCCTGATAACGTTATCCCGCCTCGGACTTTTCACCCTGCACCGGGGGCGGCCCACCGACGAGCCGCCTCGCCAGGACGGGCGGCTCACCGACGAGCCGCCTCGCCAGGACGGGCGGCCCACCGACGAGCCGTCTCGACAGAACGGAGCGAACATGTCCCGGAACGGCCTCGAAAGATCGCACGCACTCTCCCGGCGCACCTTCCTCGGCGGCGCGGCCGCCGTCCCGCTGCTGGCCTGGGGCGCGCCCACCGTCGCGTCCCTCGCCGCCGGCGGCACGGCCGCCGCTGCGGAGGCAGGGCTGCTGGTCGCGTCGCACCCCAGCGCGCTCCACACGGCGGGCGAGCTCAGCACCGCCGCCGGGCGCGTGTCCGCCCGCTCGCAGCCGTGGGTCGGCGGCTGGGACCGCCTGGTCGCCAACGGGCGCAGCCAGTCCACCTGGACCCCGCGGCCGCTGCAGGACGTGATCCGCGGCGGCGACGGGTCGAACTACGGCCAGCTGTTCGTCGACATCGCCGCGGCCTACCAGAACGCGCTGCGCTGGCGCCTCACCGGCAGCGCGGCGCACGGCGACACCGCCGTCAACATCCTCAACGCCTGGTCCGGGACGCTCCGGTCCGTGGGCGGCAACGCGGACCGCTTCCTCGCCTCCGGGATCTACGGGTACGAGTTCGCCAACGCGGCCGAGCTGGTGCGCGACCACCCGAGCTTCAACCGCACGCGGTTCCGCGACATGCTGCTGAACATCTTCCACCCGATGTGCGAGGACTTCCTGACCAACCACAACGGCGCAGTGATCACCAACTACTGGGCCAACTGGGACCTGTGCAACATGGCCGCGATCCTGGCGATCGGCATCTTCGCCGACCGCGACGACCTGGTCAGCCGGGCGGTCGGCTACTTCCGGACCGGCGCGGGCAACGGGTCGATCGACCACGCGATCCCGTACGTGTACGACGACCTGGGCCTGGCCCAGTGGCAGGAGAGCGGCCGCGACCAGGGGCACAGCCTCATGGGCATCGGCATGATGGCCACCGTCTGCGAGATGGCCTGGCACCAGGGGATCGACCTCTACGGCCACGGATCCAACCGCTTCCTCAAGGCCGCGGAGTACGTCGCCAAGTACAACCTCGGGCTCGAGGTCCCGTTCACCGACTACACGTGGCAGTCCGGCCCCAGCACCACCGCCCCGCACGTCGGATGGCAGACGCACACCGAGGTGAGCTCCGCGAGCCGCGGGCAGGAGCGGCCCGTCTGGGACACGGTCCTCGGCCACTACGAGGGGCGACGGGGCCTGTCGGCCCCGTGGGTCAGGCAGATGGCCGAGAGCATCCGGCCCGAGGGCGGCGGCGGCGACTACGGTCCGAACTCGGGAGGCTACGACCAGCTCGGCTTCACCACGCTCATGTTCGCGCCGCCCGACCGGGCCGTCGCCCGCCTCCAGTCGTACAACTACCCCGACCGCTACGTGCGGCACGCCAACTACGTCGGCCGCCTCGACTCCAACGTCTCACCGCCGGAGGACGCCCAGTTCCGCATCCGGCGCGGCCTGGCCAACCCGGGATCCGTCTCCTTCGAGGCGGTCAACAAGCCCGGGTACTTCCTGCGGCACTGGGACTACGCGATCCGGCTGGAGCAGTACGACAACACGGCGACGTTCCGCGCGGACGCCACGTTCGCGCAGCAGACCAGCACGGTCGGCTCCGGGTACGTCAGGTTCCGGTCGCACAACTTCCCGGACCGGTTCCTCCGGCACCAGGACAGCCTGCTCCGGATCGACTCGCTCGACTCGGACCTGGCCGTTCAGGACGCCGCCTTCCGCATCGTGTGACGGACCGCCCGGAAGAGGCGCTAGGGTGGCCGGACTGCGTGGGTGAATTGTCCGGATAACGTTCTCCCGCGCTCGAGTCCCCCAGCCTCGATCGAACGGAACAGCATGTCTCCGAAGGACACCACCGGTCCGCGGGCGAGCCACGCCCGCGGACCGCTCTCCTCGACCGGCAAGATCACCCGCCGGGCCGTCATCGCCGGCGCGGCCGCCGCGGTCCCCTTCATCGCCTGGTCCGCCTGGGCCGCCCGACCGGACGGAACCGGGACGACGGCGCTCGCGGGCTCGAACGGCTCGGCTGCCCCGGCCGGCCTCCGGGGACCGGGCGGGTCCCCGAGCGCGTCGCCGTCCGGATCACCCTCGGCGTCGCCCTCGGCATCCCCGTCGGGGTCCCCGTCACCATCGACCTCTCCCTCGGCATCGGCGGCGGCATCGGCATCGGCATCGGCGTCGCCGTCCGGCACCCCGTCGGCGACACCCTCGCCGACCCCCAAGCCGCTCGACCCGACGCGGCCCGGCCTGCTGCACTCCGCGGCCGACCTCGAACGCGTCGCCGGCAAGGTCGCCGCCGGCGCCCAGCCCTGGACGTCGGGCTGGGACCGCCTGGTCGCCAACGGCCGGTCGGCCGCCGACTGGCAACCCCGTCCGCTGCAGGACGTGATCCGCGGCGTCCCCGGCGACAACGTCGGCCAGATGTACGCCGACATCCACGCCGCCTACCAGAACGCCCTGCGCTGGCGGATCAGCGGAGAGAAGGCCCACGGCGACGCCGCCGTCCGCATCCTCAACGCCTGGTCGGGCACCATGCGGTCGCTGGGCGGCAACGCCGACCGGTTCCTCGCGGCAGGGATCCACGGCTACCAGTGGGCGAACGCCGCCGAGCTCGTGCGCGACCACCCCGACTTCGACCTGCCGCGCTTCAAGAAGATGCTGCTCGGGATCTTCTACCCGATGAACGACGACTTCCTCAGGAACCACAACGGCGCGGTGATCACGAACTACTGGGCCAACTGGGACCTGTGCAACATGTGCTCGGTGCTCGCCATCGGTGCCTTCACCGACCGCAAGGACCTGGTGAACCAGGCCATCGGCTACTTCAAGAGCGGCAAGGGCAACGGGTCCATCAAGCACGCCGTCCCGTTCGTGTACGAGCGCGAGGGCCTGGCCCAGTGGCAGGAGGCCGGCCGCGACCAGGGGCACACCGTGATGGGCATCGGCATGATGGCCACCTTCTGCGAGATGGCCTGGCACCAGGGCGTCGACTGCTACGGCTACGACAACAACCGCTTCCTCAAGGCCGCCGAGTACGTCGCCAAGTACAACCTCGGCTACGACGTCCCGTTCACCGACTACACGTGGCAGTCCGGCCCTCTCTCCATCGCCTCGCACGTCGGATGGGCGACCCACACGGTGGTCAGCGACTACTCACGCGGCCACGTCCGGCCCGTCTGGGACATGGTCCTGGGCCACTACGCCGGGCGCAGGGGCCTCTCGGCGCCCTGGACCCGGCGCATGGCGCAACGCATCCGGCCCGACGGCGGCGGCGGGGACTACGGCAACGGCGGCGGCTACGACCAGCTCGGCTTCACGACGCTGCTCGACGCGCGCTGACCCATCGGGGGTCGGGCACCGTCCACTCGTGCTCGCCGGACCCCACGTCGATCTGGTCGCCCGCGGCGCCGTCGGCGTCGTCCCTGCCGCCCGGCAGGACGACGACCGCCGAGGCGTTCGCGGGCACCACCGCGCGTACGACGATCTGCCCGTCCCGCGCCTCCCAGCCGGCCTCCGCCGTGCCGTACGGGGTCTCGAAGCGCGTCGCGGCCCGGTCCAGCCCCACGATCGGGACCGGCGCGACCCGCAGCTTCCGGTAGCCGGGCGCAGCCGGCGCCAGCCCGGCCACGGTGCGGTGCAGCCAGTCGGCGACAGCCCCGAAGGCGTAGTGGTTGAACGACGTCATCTCGCCGGGGTTGATGCTGCCGTCGGGCAGCATGCTGTCCCACCGCTCCCAGATCGTCGTCGCGCCCATCGTCACGGCGTACAGCCAGGACGGCACGCCGGTCTGGAGCAGCAGGCGGGCCGCGACGTCGGCGTGGCCGGTGGTGGTGAGCGCGTCCTGGATGATCGGGGTGCCCACGAACCCCGTGCCGATGCGGTGGTCGGCACGCCGCACGAGCGACGCGAGCCGGTCCCCCATCGCCGCGCGCGTCGCGTCGTCGACCAGGTCGAACGCGATCGCGAGCGCGTAGGCGGTCTGCGCGTCCGACACGATGCGGCCCGACGGCGTCGTGTACTCCCCCACCCAGGCCTGCCGCGCTCGTTCGGCGAGGTCACCGTACGTGGCCGCGTCCTGCCCGTGGCCCAGCTCGCGCGCCGCCCGTGCGACGAGCTGCAGCGAGCGCACCAGGTAGGCGCTCGCCACGATGTCGGGGGCGGTCTTCGCGCCGGCGGGGTCGTCCGGCGGCGCGTCCGGGTCGAGCCAGTCCCCGAACTGGAAGCCGCCCTCCCACAGCAGCCGGTCGCCGGCAACGCCGAGCAGGACGTCGGCCCAGGCCCGCATGCTCGGGTACTGCTCGGCGAGCGCCCGCCGGTCGGCGAACCGCTCCAGCAGCGTCGTCGGCACGACGGTGGCGGCGTCGCCCCAGGCGGCGGCGGGCTCGGTCCCGAAGGGGAGCACCATCGGCACGACGACGGGGCAGACGCCGTCGCGCTCGGCCTGCTCGGCGGCGACGTCGCGCAGCCAGGAGGCAAGGAACGCGTCGCTGTCGAACAGGTAGCTCGCCGTCGGGCCGAAGACCTGGATGTCGCCGGTCCAGCCGAGGCGCTCGTCGCGCTGGGGGCAGTCCGTGGGCAGGGAGACGAAGTTGCCGCGCATGCCCCAGACCACGTTCTCGTGCAGCCGGTTGACCCGCTCGTCCGAGCACTCGAACCAGCCGGTGCGCCGCATGTCGCTGCTGATGACGACGGCGGTGATCGCCGCCGTGGCGGTCTCCAGGTCGAGCTCGCCGGGCCAGCCGTCGACCTCGGCGTACCGGAACCCGTGGAAGGTGAACTCGGGCTCGAGCACGTCGTCGCCGCCCGAGAGCACCAGATGGTCCGTGGCCGCGGCGTCCCGCAGCGGGCGGACGCCGAGCTCGCCATGCTCCAGCACCTCGGCGTGCCGGAGGGTGACGACCTGGCCACGCTCCCCCGTGACCCGCACGCGGAGCCGGCCCACCAGGTTCTGCCCGAAGTCGAGCACGGTGCGCCCGGACGGCGTGGTGATCACCTCGCGGACGGCGATCTCCTCGACCCGGCGCACGGGTTCCGCGATCGCGGGCTCGGGCACGACGCCTGGCGCGCCGACCCCTGTATCGGTCCCCGTGTCGACCCCCGCGTCCACCCGCACAGCCGGCCACGACGAGTCGTCGAATCCCGGCAGGCTCCAGCCCGGCGCGGCGCGGCGGGCGTCGATCCGCTCGCCCGCGTAGATGCCGCTCGCCACGACGACGCCGGTCGCCGACCCGCGCCAGTCCGGCCCCGTCGTCAGGACCCGGGTCGTCCCGTCGGCGAGCTCGACGTGCAGCTGGACCGCCACGGCGGGCTGCTCCCCGTAGAAGGTCCGGGCGGCGCCGTGGAAGCCGTACCGCTCGGTCCACCACCCGCCCGCCAGGCGGACGCCGACGGCGTTCGCGCCTGCGCGCAGCAGCGCCGTCACGTCGGTCGCCTCGTGCACGAGGCGGTGCTGATAGGCGGTCCAGCCCGGTTTGAGCACGGCGTCGTCGACGTCCTGCCCGTTGATCTCCACCTGGTAGACGCCGTGGGCGGACGCGTAGAGCGTGGCCCGGGCGACGTCGCCGTCGAGGTCGAGCTCGGTGCGGAGCAGGCCGGGGGTCGCCGGCTCGGCAGGCCCTGCGGCGGCCGCGCCGTCTTCGGTGCCCGCGCCGTCCTCAGCGCCGGAGCCGGCGAGCCCGACGAACGGCGCCACCCACTCGCCGTCGGCCAGGAACGTGCTGCGCACGGTGACCGGGTCGCTCCACGGCGAGGTGCCGCCGTCGACGCCGGTGACGCGCACCTCCACGGTGTGCCGAGCGTGCGGGCGCAGCGGCTCGAACGGCCAGGCGACGAACCGGGACTCGTCGGTCTCCAGGCGCTGCACCCGCTCTCCCGCCTGCCCGCCGTCGAGCCGCACCTCGGCGCCGGCCTGCCACCAGCCCGGCACGGCGGAAT
This sequence comes from Promicromonospora sp. NPDC057138, assembly GCF_042670845.1. Classification (NCBI taxonomy): domain Bacteria; kingdom Bacillati; phylum Actinomycetota; class Actinomycetes; order Micrococcales; family Promicromonosporaceae; genus Promicromonospora; species Promicromonospora sp. NPDC057138. The sequence goes on from NZ_JBHUUX010000018.1 coordinate 77,624, forward strand.
CGACGGTCCAGCTCAGTCGCGGCGTCGGCGTGTCGGCGAAGGCGCCGTCGGTGCGGCGCTCGACGCGCACCCTGCTGACCGACGTCGTACTGGCGGCGTTCGGGGATTCGTTGTTCACAGGTGAGCCTTTCAGCCCTTGACCGCGCCGGACGTCATGCCGGCCACGATCTGGCGGTTGAAGAAGATGTACATGACCAGGGGCGGCACGGTGATCAGCAGGATGTCCATGAACAGCAGGTTGAACTGGCTGACCATCTGGCTCTGGAAGTTGTAGAGCGTGAGCTGGACCGTCGCGTTCTCGTCCCCGGGCAGGAAGTACAGGGGGTTGGTGAAGTCGTTGAACACGGCCACCGCCTGCACCACGACCACGGTGATGATCACCGGCCGCAGCAGCGGCAGGATGACGGCGAAGAAGAGCCGCAGCGGCCCGGCGCCGTCGATGACGGCGGCCTCGTCGAGCTCGCGCGGGATCGTCGCGACGAACGCGCGGAACAGCAGGATGCAGAACGAGAGGCCGAAGGTCGCCTCGATGAGGATCAGCCCGGGCATCGTCTTGAACAGCCCGACCCGCTGCAGCACCCAGATCGTCGGGACGACGGCGGGCGGCACGATCAGGCCGGCCAGCACGAAGAAGTTGACGACCCCGTTGAACCGCGAGCGGCGCCGCTGCAGCAGGTACCCGACCATCGCGGCGAGGATCACCATCACGACGACGCTCACCACGGTGAGGATCGTGCTGTTCACGAAGGCGCGGACCACTATGCCGTCGCGCGTGGCGAGCACCTCGGTGAGGTTCTCGGCGAAGGCCCAGTCCTGCGGCCAGGAGAACTGCAGGCGCGACGCGTCGGACGCGTCCTTGGCCGCCGTCAGGAAGATGAACGCGAACGGCACGAGGAAGACCACCACCGACGCGAGGATGGCCACCGTGCCGGCGGCCAGGGAAGAGGCTCGGGATCCGGTGCGCCTCATCGGTCGACCTCCTTCCGGTTCAGCAGCATCGAGATCGGCACCATGACCGCCGTCACCACGAGGAAGAGGATCACGTTGCCCGCGGTGGACAGCCCGTAGAAGCCCGCCTGGTACTGCTTGTAGATGACCGACCCGATGACGTCGCTCGTGAAGCCGGGGCCGCCGCCGGTGGTCGCCCAGATCAGGTCGAACGACCGCAGGCCGCCGATCAGCGACAGGATGATGACCGTCGCCGTGGCGGGCTGCACCAGGGGCAGCGTGATGGACCGGAACTGCTGCCAGGCGCCGGCGCCGTCGACCCGCGCGGCCTCGTAGTACTCCTGCGGGATGGCGACGATGCCCGCGATGTAGATGAGCGTCGCGATGCCAAGCCCCTTCCAGACGTCGACGGCGGCGATCGTCAGCAGCGCCTGGGCGGGGTCGGTGAACCACCCGGGCCCGTCGATCCCGAGCGCGGCGAGCATGGTGTTGACCACGCCGTCGAACGGGTCGAGCAGTGCCTTGAACGTGATGCCGACGCCGATCGTGGAGACCAGCACCGGGAAGAACACCACGGAGCGCAGGTAGCCACGCCCGACGAGCTGCGAGGTGAGCAGCACGGCCAGCGCCAGCCCGAGCACCACCTTGGCGCCCGACGTCACGAAGCCGTAGACCAGGGTGTTCACGAAGCCGCGCGAGAGCTGCGGCTCGGAGAAGAACTGGACGTAGTTCTCCAGGCCGATGAACTCGGTGTCGAACAGCGTCCAGCGGGTCAGGCTGAACCAGAACGACGCGAACGTCGGCACCGCGAAGAACACCAGGTACAGCGCCGCGGCCGGCAGCAGGAACCACGACGGGTAGATGCTGCGCTGGGTCGCCGAGGTGGAGCCCGCCGCACGACGGCGCCCGCCGGGCCGCACCTCGGTCTGGAGCGCGGCTACCATCCCTCGAGACCGAGCTGCTTGGCCTGGCTCTCGACGTCCTGGTCGTAGAACGCCGCGGCGTCCTCGGCGCTGCGGATGCCGGAGCCGACCTCGACGGTGACCTTCTCCAGGTTCGGGCCCTTGACCGGGGACAGGAACTCGAGCGCGTTCGCGGTCCGGCCCTCGTCGAAGTAGGCCTGGATGTCGTCGAGCAGCGGCGGGGCGTCGTCCGGCACGTCGCACGTGCCCGCGTACGGGCCGGCGGGCGGGAGCAGCTCGTTCTGGACCGCGCACCCGGCGTCGCTGTTGGCGAACGCGACGAACTCCTTGGCCGCCTCGAGCTCGGCGCCCTCGGTGGACCGCGGGACGTACAGCGCATTCGGCTGCCAGATGGTCGCCTGGGTGTTCTCGGCGTCCTCGGCGGGCAGCGCGAAGAAGCCGAGGTCGTCGACCCCGTCGGGCGTGTTCTGCAGGACCGTCTGGATCACGCTCGACAGCATCGGGTAGTGCACGCCCTCGCCCTCGGCGACCATGCGGGCGCCGTCCGGGAACGTCGCGGACGGGAAGTCCTCGTTGAAGTAGCCGGCCTCGGCCACCTCCTGCTGGTGCTGGAACCCTTCGAGCGCCGGCTCGTCGGCGTAGGACCGCTGGTGCGCCGTGTACTGGTCGGCCCACTCCGGGTCGACGGCGAGCACGTTGGCGAAGTCGCCCAGCACGAAGAGCTGGCTCGTCCACGTCTCGCCGTAGGTCTGGATGACCGGCGCGACCCCGTCGCCCTCGGCGGCGATCTTCTCGTTGTTCGCCATGAACTCGTCCCAGGTCTCCGGGACCGTCAGCCCGAGCTCCTCATAGAGCGGCTTGTTGTAGACGACGCCGCCCGCGAACGACGCGCCCAGCGGCGCCCCGTAGAGCCCGTTGTCGGTGCTCGCGACGGGGACGAACTCCTCGGTCAGCGAGCCGACCCACTCCTGGTCGCTCAGGTCGACCAGCGACGAGTCCGGGTTGAGCGCCTGCAGCAGCGAGCCGGAGTTGTAGAAGAAGACGTCGGCCATCTCCCCCGTGGACAGCCGGGTCTTGATCAGGTTGTCGCCCTCGGTGCCGCCCGGGCGGATCTCGACGCTGACCGAGATGTCGGGGTGCTCGGCCTCGAAGGCCTCGACCAGGGCCTCGGCGGTCTCGGGGTTGGGCGCGTCGTTCGTCGTGAGAAAGGTGATCTCGGTGGTTCCGCCGTCGTCGCCGGACGACGAGCAGCCGGCGAGCACGAGCAGGGGGACGGCTGCGGCGGCCAGCGCCGCGCGATGACGTGGGCTCCGTCCACGACTTGCGGGTTCACGGGCAGGGGGCTGATGAACTGCCTGGGACATCTCTCTACCTCCTTGTAGAGCGAAAGGATCGTAGAGCGATCTACACTCCCTCGATGAATCCTTTCAGCGGGTCCACGCTAGCGAGGGCCCTATAGGGTGTCAACCGATCTACAGAATCGGGAACAGAGCCGTGACCCCAGCAGAACCCCCGCCGGACGACGGCCGGTCTCCGGCGCCCAGGCCCCGCCCGTCCACCATCGAGGACGTCGCCCGCGAGGCCGGCGTCTCGCGCGCGGCGGTCTCCAAGGTGATCCGCAACGCCTACGGTGTCAGCGCCCGCATGCGGGCTCAGGTCGAGGCCGCCATCGAGCGCCTGGAGTACCGGCCCCGGGTCGCCGCGCGGGCGATGCGCGGCGCGAGCTTCACGCTCGGGTTCGAGATCCCCCAGGTGGGCAACGACTTCCTGACGATGATCGTCGACGGTGCGACCGAGGCGCTCGCCGCCAGCCCGTACCAGCTGATCATCGCCCCGCTCGGCCGGGACCAGAAGAGCGACATGGCGATCAACAGCCTCGCGGACCGTCAGGTCGACGGCATAGTGGCCATCTCGCCCCGGGTGGACCCGGCCTGGATGGAACGGATCGCCGAACGCACTCCCCTGGTGATGATCGGCAGGCACGACACGTCGGACCGCTACGACACGATCACCGGCGACGACCGCTCCGGCGCCGAGCAGGTCATGACGCACCTCATCGAGCTCGGCCACCGCAGGATCGTCCACCTGACCATCTACCCGTTGCGGCCGGAACCGCCCTGGGCGGGCCAGGCCGGCGACGAGCCGCACGTCATCCGCAACGCCGTCTACCACGAGCGCATGCTCGGGCTCGGCCTGCGGCCCAGGGTGGTCCACACCGTGTTCGACGGCTCGGAGGCGCACGCCGCGACCCGCTCGGTCCTCGACTCCCCCGAGCCGCCGACGGCGATCTTCGCCGGCAACGACACCCTCGCGATCGGCGTCCTGAGCGCCATCGCGGACGCCGGGCTCGACGAGCGCGACGTGTCGGTCGTGGGCTACGACGACATCCCGATCGCCCGCCACCCGCTCGTCTCGCTCAGCAGCGTCGACCAGAGCGGCGTGACCATGGGCCGGGAGGCGGCCCGGCTCCTGCTCGAACAGCTGGCGGGCCGGACGACGACGGTACAGCTCGAGATCGCCACGCAGCTCCGCGAGCGCCGGTCGAGCGCGCCGCCGCGCCGCCCCTGAGCGACCTGCGCCGAAGTGCGGTTCTACCCAGCGATTCGGCCCATACTTTGCGACTTTCGGGCCGAATCACTGGGTAGAACCGCACCTTCGTGGGCGCGCCTACGCCGAGGTCAGGACGATCGCTCCGCCTGGTGGCCGCGGCCGTGCGCCCGGCGTGTGCTGGTCGACCGTCCTACGCTCGACCGTCCTGCTCCCCCTGTGCTCGCGCCTCGACCGCTCGTGCCTCGACGTCCGCGGCGCCGACCGGGCAGTGGGTGGTCGCGCCGTCCCCGCACGATTCCCGGTCACAGAGCCGGCAGAGCAGGAACGTGTCCGGGTTCTCGCCGTACGCCGCGACCAGGAGCTTCTCGAGGAGCGTCGTGAGCGTGGCCCGCTCGCCGTCGTCCAGGTCCGTGAGCAGGCCGGCGACCCGGTCCTCGCGGGTCGTCAGCACGGCCCGCGCCGCCCGCCAGCCCTGCTCGGTCGGGTGCACGGCTACCCACTTGCCGATCGACGTGCGCCGCTCGACCAGCCCGCGCGACTCCAGGGAGTCCACCATGCGCGTCGCGGCCGACTGGGTCAGGCCGATCCGCCGGCCGAGCTCGGTCGCGGACAGCCCGGGTGCCTTCGACAGCACGACCAGCGCGGCCGTGCCGCTCGGCCCGGTGGCGGCAGCGGCCGACGTCGCGCCCAGCAGCAGGTCGGTTACCGCGAGGGACGCCGCGCCCAACAGGTTCGCCGTTCTATCATGCATGACTCATGCATATCACGTGCCCGCCGTCACTTCCAGGGCGGGCCACCGGTGGACTGGTTCCGGCCGACTAGACCTGGTCGGCCGCCGGCCGCGGATCCGGCCCGGTCGATCCCCCGTAGGTGGCGATCTTGTACTCCGTGGCCGCCAGGGAGAGGGTCAGCTCCCGGATCCGGCGGCGGATGGTGTCGCGGTGCTCCAGCAGGATGTCGAGCCGCTCGGGCTCGGTCTGCTCCCCGGCGTCGACCAGCTCGATGTAGTGCTGCAGATCGCGCATCGGCATGCCCGACAGCCGCATCCGCGTGAGGAACACCAGGCGGCGCACCGCCGCGGCGTCGTACACACGATGGCCGGTGGAGTCGCGGCTCACCTCGACCAGGCCCGCCCGCTCGTAGTAGCGCAGCGTGTGGGGCGAGACGTCGAGGTGGGCCGCGGCCTCCGCGATGGTCATCGGCTCGGGCGGCCCGTCCAGGTCCGCGAGGGCATGGATCACCTCGACCGACGGCGCGCCGTCCTCCCCGAGCGCCGCCAGCGCCCGCGACATCAGCTCCTCCGTGGCCATATCGGCAGCCTAGAACGCCCGGACGGCCGGGGGCACGCCCGGGAAGTCCGCGGACTCACTCGCCCGGGCCCACTTCTCGACGTCGTCCAGCGCGGACGCGTAAGCCTGCCTGAGGTTGCGGACCGCCTCGGCGCCGAGCGGGAGCCGCAGCGGCGCGTCGAGGGCGTCGAGCACGTCGCGGATCACCGAGGCGCCACGCTCCGGGTCGCCCTCCTGGATGCCGTCGGCCTCGGCCATGTTCGCGCGCACCGCGCCGGTCACCGCGTCGTAGGACGGGTCCGGCGTCGCCGTCCTGAGCACCTCGGACGCGTTGAACTCGGTGCGGAACCGGCTGGGCTCCACGATCAGCACCCGGATCCCGAACGGGGCGACCTCGCCCGCGAGCGCCTCGGACCAGCCCTCGAGGGCGAACTTCCCGGCGGAGTAGCTGCCGACCGCCGGGAACGACCTGCGCCCGCCCTGGCTGCTCATCTGCACGATCGCGCCCGACCCGCGTGCGCGCAGGTGCGGGAGGACGGCGCGCACGTAGGCGGCCGGGCCGAGGAGGTGCTGGTCCAGCATGTCCCGCAGCTGACCGTCCGTGATCTCCTCGGCCGCCCCGACCTGGCCGACGCCGGCGTTGTTGACGAGCACGTCGACCCGTCCGAACACCTCCAGGGCCCGCTGCACGACGCCGGCGGCCGCGTCCGTGTCCCGCACGTCGTGCTCCACCGCGAGCAGCCGGTCCCCGTACCGGGCCTGGAGCGCGTCGAACCGGGCGGCCCGGCGCGCCGTCCCGACCACCCGTTCGCCGGCCCGCAGCGCGGCCTCGGCCAGGGCCAGGCCGAGGCCCGAGCTGGCGCCGGTGATGAGCCATGTCTTGTCGCTGGATGTCTTGTCGCTGGATGTCGTCATGATCGGGACGCTAGGCCTTAGAGCGCGCTCGAAGGCAAGCCTCACGCGGGGCATGCAACGGGTGATCGGCATTTCGTCAGGTAGTCGGCAACCCGGGGTGCCGACTAACTGACGAAATGCCGATCACCCGGCTCGGGCGCGCACCGGTCGGCTGAGCTGGAATGCGCTCGCCCGGGCGCCAGTTGGGAGTGAACGTGAACATCACGTCCGGAAGCCTCGCATGAGCATCATCGACGCCGACCCTTCCGCCCAGCACTCTTCAGGCGAGCGCCCGTCCGTCCTGGACGACGCAGTGCTCGACGACGCAGTGCTCGACGACGCAGTGCTCGACGACGCGATCTGGTCGTCGCTCACGGGAGCCCACGCGCACCTGGCCGAGGGCCGCGACCTCGTCCGCCGGTACCAGGCCGACGTCGCGCCCTTCGCCGCCGTCCGGACCTGGGACGACCCCGGCGTCTGGGACGCCATAGTGGACCTGGTCGGGCACGGCGCCGAGTTCCCGGCCCCGCCTGAGTCCGTCGCGCTGCCGTCCGGCTGGGAACGCGGCGAGCCGTTCGCCGGGGTCCAGCTCGTCGAGACCGAGCGGCTTCGCTCCCGGCCGGACGACGAGGCGGTGCTCCTGGGCGCCGCCGACGTCCCCGAGATGCTCGACCTGGTGGCACGCGCGCAGCCCGGGCCGTTCCTGCCCCGGACCTACGAGCTGGGCCGGTACGTCGGGATCCGGCGCGACGGGCGCCTCGCGGCCATGGCCGGCGAGCGCCTCCGGCCGACGGGCTGGACCGAGATCAGCGCCGTCGCCACCGACGAGCGGTACCGCGGCCAGGGGCTGGCCTCGCGCCTCGTGCTCGACGTCGCCCACCACATCCGCGAGCGCGGCGCGCGCGCCATGCTGCACGCCGCCGCGAGCAACACGAACGCGATCCGGCTCTACGAGAGCCTCGGCTTCACGCTGCGCGGGCCGATGGTCTTCACCAGCGTCCGCACCCCTGCCGGTTCCTGACCAGCGCCGCCTGACTAGAGCCCGGGGCGCTCCCGTCAGGCCCTGACGGGGGCGTCCTTCTTCCGGGACGGCAGCAGGTGCAGCACCGCGACCACGACGGCGCCGACGACCAGGCCGACGATCGCTGAGCACAGCGTGTTGAAGAGCCAGCCGAGCGTGCCGCCCAGGGCGCCGGTGCCGTCATGGATCGCCACCTCGAGGTGGTGCACCCACTCGTACGGCGCCGGCACCCAGCCGGTGCCGTCGGCCCCGAGGTTGACGAGCAGGATGTGCCCGCCCACCCACAGCATGGCGATGGTGCCGACCACCGAGATGACGGCGAGCACCCTCGGCATCGCCTTGACGAGGCCCCGGCCCAGCGTTCTGGAGAACCCGGAGTTCCGCTCGGCCAGGCGCAGGCCGACGTCGTCCATCTTCACGATGGCCGCGACGATGCCGTAGACGATGACGGTGATGACGAACGCCACCACGACGAGGATGATCAGCCGGGACCAGAACGTCTGGTCGGCCACCTCGTCGAGCGCGATCACCATGATCTCGGCCGACAGGATCAGGTCGGTGCGGATCGCGCCCGCCACCATCTGCTTCTCGGCCTCGGGGCTGACCTCGGTGGCCGGAACCTCGGCGTCGTGGTGGCCGGAGACCTTGTGCCAGATCTTCTCCGCGCCCTCGTAGGCCAGGTACGTGCCGCCGATCATGAGGACGATGGGCAGCAGCCACGGCAGGAACTGGCTCAGCAGCAGCGCGGCCGGGAGGATGAAGACCAGCTTGTTCCGGATCGAGCCGACGGCGATCTTCCACACGATCGGCAGCTCGCGCTGCGCCGCGACGCTGCGCAGGTACTGCGGCGTGACGGCGGTGTCGTCCACCACGACACCCGCCGCCTTCGCCGTCGCGCGGCCCGTGGCGGCCCCGACGTCGTCGATCGACGCCGCGGCCAGCTTCGCCAGCGCGGCGATGTCGTCCAGGAGTCCCATCAGGCCACCCATGGCGCCCCCATCTGCGTTCGATGTGTCGTCATGCCGAGCAGCCTATGCAACTTCGCCCCCTGACCGGGCATCGGGCTACTTGTCCGGGCGGAGGTCCAGCCGGCGCAGGAGCTGGGCGTTGAGTGCGACGAGGACCGTCGAGAGCGACATCAGCAGGGCGCCCACCGACATCGGCATCACGAACCCGATGGGCGCCAGGACGCCCGCCGCGAGCGGCACGGAGATCAGGTTGTACCCAGCCGCCCACCACAGGTTCTGCTGCATCTTGCGGTAGCTCGCACGGGACAGCTCGATCACCGACAGGACCGAACGGGGGTCGTCGCTGGCGAGGATGACCCCGGCGGACGCGATGGCCACGTCGGTGCCTGCGCCGATGGCGATGCCGACGTCGGCCTGCGCCAGCGCCGGGGCGTCGTTGACGCCGTCGCCCACCATCGCGACCTTCCGGCCCTCGCCCTGGAGCTGCTGCACCTTGGCGGACTTGTCTGACGGCCGCACGCCGGCGAAGTACCGGTCGACGCCGATCTCGTCGGCGACGGACCGGGCCACCGCCTCGGCGTCGCCGGTGATCATGACCACCTGGACGCCCAGGTCGTGCAGCTTCCGGACGGCGTCCGCGGACTCCGCGCGCACCTCGTCCGCGAGCTTGATCCCGCCGATGACGGCGCCGTCGCGCAGGACGTGCAGGATGATCGCGCCGTCGCCGCGCCAGGCGTCGGCCACCGGCAGCTCGTCCTGGCCGCTCTCCTCCAGCAGGCGCGGCCCGCCGACCCGGATCTCGTGGCCGTCGACCGTGGCCGTGACGCCCACCGCGGGAGACGAGGAGAAGCCGAACGCCCGAGGGACGGTGAGCCCGCGCTCCTGCGCGGCGCGCACTATCGCCTTGGCGAGCGGGTGCTCGCTGTCCGACTCGGCGGCCGCCGCGAGCGCGACCAGCGTGTCGACGTCGACTGTGTCTTCGGTAGCGCGGCTTCCGGTAGCGCCGCCCGCGGGCTGCGCGTCGGCGACGGTGGGCTCGCCCTTGGTGAGGGTGCCGGTCTTGTCGAACAGCACGGTGTCGACGGTGCGCATGCTCTCGAGCGCCAGCCGGTCCTTGATGAGGACGCCGCCGCGGGCGGCCCGCTCGGTGGCGATCGAGACCACCAGCGGGATCGCGAGGCCCAGGGCGTGGGGGCAGGCGATCACGAGCACGGTGATGGTGCGGATGACGGCGTCGTCGGGCATGCCGGCCGCCGACCAGACGACCGCGGTGATCGCCGCGGCGACCAGTGCGAACCAGAAGAGCCAGCCTGCCGCGACGTCCGCCAGGCGCTGGGCGCGCGACGACGAGTTCTGCGCCTCGGTGACCAGCCGCTGGATGCCGGCCAGGGCGGTGTCGTCGCCGGTGGCGGTGACCTCGATCCGCAGGCCGGAGTCGGTGGCGACGGTCCCGGCGGTCACGGGCTCGCCCAGGCCGCGGGGCACGGTGCGCGACTCCCCCGTCACCATGGACTCGTCCATCTCGGCGCGCCCGTCGACGACGCGGCCGTCGGCGGGGATGCTCCCGCCGGGCCGCACGACGACGACGTCGCCGACCACGAGGTCGGCCGGCGCCACCTTGACGATCAGGTCGCCGTCGACCCGCTCCGCCTCGTCGGGCAGCAGCGCGGCGAGGGAGTCCAGGGCCGACGTCGTCTGCGCGAGCGAGCGCATCTCGATCCAGTGGCCGAGCAGCATGATCACGATCAGGAGGGCGAGCTCCCACCAGAAGTCGAGCTGGTGGTCGAGCACCCCGAGGCTCGCGCCCAGGGAGGCGACGAAGGCGACGGTGATCGCGAGACCGATCAGCAGCATCATCCCGGGCTTGCGGGAGCGGAGCTCACTGACCGCGCCGGTCAGGAACGGCCGTCCGCCCCACGCGTACATGACTGTGCCGAGCACCGGCGAGATCACGTTCACCCAGCCGCCGGCGGGCAGCATGTAGCCGAGAATCATCGCGAACATGCCGGAGAACCCGACGACCGGCACGGCCAGGACGAGCATGATCCAGAACAGCCGCCGGAACTGGCCGACGTGGTCGCCATGGCCGGCGTGGCCGCCGTGACCCTCGTGGCCCGCATGCTCGGTGTGCTCGGCATGGCCAGCGTGCTCGACATGGCCGGCGTGGCCAGTGTGCTCGGCGTGCCCCGCGTGGGCGCTGTGGTCCGCGTGACCCATGTGGTCTGCGTGGTCGGTGTGATCCGTGCTGACACCGTGGTCCGTGTGAGCGTGGTCCGTGTGAGCGCTGTGGTCGGAGTGGTCCGTGTGACCCTCGTGCGTCGCGTGGCCCACCTGACCATCGTGATCCGTGTGACCCTCGTGAGCGGTGTGCTCGTGTGGCACTACCGAGTCGTCGGCGACAGGCTGGCCGGGGGTGTGCTGGTGTGGTTCGTTCATCGGATTCGCTCCTGAGTTGAGCAGTGACGCCCGTCGGGCGACAGCACGTCCATATATACCCCTCGGGGGTATCAGCGTCAAGAGGAAAGGCGAGGCTGGACAAGGCCGCAGGCCGCGTGCCGTGCCACCCAGCACCGCCAGCTCGTCAATGAGCCACAGGTGGCCCAGTCATCTGCTGGTGGTGTCGGTTTCCGTGTGGATGGGTTGGCCGTGGCGGTCGGTGAAGTGCCAGCCGTTGTCGTAGTGCATGGTGATGTGGTGG